>VERO01000305.1 GCA_018882625.1 Phycisphaerales bacterium
CCCACACCCATGTCCCGACCGCCGATGCGCGCATCCTCAAGGGCGGCACGGCGTACATCACCGACGTAGGCATGTGCGGTCCCTACGACACGGTGATCGGGCGCGACGCGGCGATGGTGGTGAAGGGCATGACCACCGCGATGCATGTCGCGTACGAGATGGGCGAGGGCGGCGAGCGCACGTGCGGTGTGGCGATCGCGGTGGATGCGCACTCGTGCCGCGCGACCGCGATCGAGCGCATCGACATTGTGGCGGACCGATCGCGCGCGCCCTTCAGGTAGCGGCGCGTGCCGGGCATGCCGGCAGGGGCGGCGCGTGGTGCGCAATCACGTCAGCGCTCGGGAGGGGTGCCGTATCCGCCGCCGCCGGGGGTCTCGATGACCAGCAGGTCGCCGGGCTGCGCATCGAAGGCGGTGCGGCCTGAAAGCGTGGTGACGGTTCCGTCGGCGTGCTCGATGCGCTGCGTGCCTCGTGCGCCGTCAGTTCCACCGTGGATGCCGCGCGGAGGCGACGCTCGGTGCTGGGAGAGGAACGATCCCGCTGCAGGTGCCAGGAAGCGGATCGCGCGGATGGCGCCGCTGCCGCCGGGGTGCGCGCCTGCGCCGCCGGTGCCGCGGCGGACTGCGAACCGCTCGACGCGCACGGGATGCCGGCGCTCGAGGACCTCCACGTCCGTGATGCGTGTGTTGGTGAGGTGCGTGTGGATCGCGTCGCAGCCTGCGCCTGCAGCTGACCCGCCCGCTCCGCCGCAGATCGTCTCGTAGAAGCCCCAGTCGCGGCCGCCGAAGAGCAGGTTGTTCATGGTGCCCTGGCTCTCGGCGGCGAGCCCAAGCGCATGCAGCAGCAGGTCGACCAGCCGCTGCGCGGTGTCGGTCTGCCCCACGGCAACGGCCGGTGATGCGGCGGCGTCCTCGGTGATGTCCGCGCTCAGGATGCATGCGCGCGGGAGCGTGATGCGCACGGGATCCAGCAGGCTCTCTGCGACGGGCAGCCCGAGGCTCCCGGTGCCACGCGCCAGCGCGACCAGCACCCGCATCACGTAGAGGATCGATGCGCGAGTCACCGACTCGGGCATGTTGAGGTTTCCTGAGTGAGGGCCGCCAGTTCCCGTGAAGTCCAGATGAAGCTCGTCGGGTGCCGGTCTGGCGATGCGCACGCGCAGTGGGGTGCCGTCATCGAGCTGAACCTCATGCAAGACCGGGTTTCCGAGGGCAAGGCCACCCAGCGATCGGATCGCCTCGCGCGCCGCCGCAGCTGAGGCCGTCGCAATCCGCTCGCATGCGCATTCGAGCGATGCCGTCCCTGCTCGCGCCGCAATGGCCCGGAGCGCATCGCGGCCAGTCACGAGCGCGGCAACCTGCGCGCGCAGGTCCGCGATGTTCTCGTGGGGGCTTCGGCTCGGCCAGGGCCCTGACCGGAGAAGGCGCTCGACATCTCCCAGGCGCTCACGCCCTCCGGAGACGATGAGCTTCGGCGCGATCACGATGCCCTCCTCGGCGAGGTGGCGCGCATCGGGAGGCATTGAGCCGGGCCGTGTGCCGCCGATCTCGGCGTGGTGTGCGCGCGCAGCCACAAAGCCAAGTTGCGCGCCAGGATCCTCGGGACCATCGCGCTCGTGAACTGGAGCCAGGACCGTGACGTCGGGAAGGTGCGCGCCTCCGTAGCGGGGGTGGTTGACGCACCAGACATCGCCGGGGCTGATGGCGCGGGCAGACATCACGGCACGCACACATGCGCCAAGCGCACCCAGGTGGACGGGGATGTGCGGGGCATTGACGATCAGGCGGCCACTGGCATCAAGGATCCCGCACGAGAAGTCGAGGCGGTCACGCACATTGACGGAGAGCGCCGTGCGGCGGAGCTGCTCGCCCATCTCCGCGGCAGCGGCGGCGAGCGCGCTCGCGATGCGCTCCGTCGAGAGGGTGTCCTGAGGCGCACGGTGGTGCATGCCGTGATACGACTGCACGCAGGCCTCGCCCGCAGCGCGCCGCGTGAGCACGCACGCCCCGTCCGTGTGCGGCCTGATGCGCCATCCCGCAGGAACCCACGCCGTGCTGCCCATGCGGGACAGCACCGCAGGGCCATCGTGCACGGCGACGCCCTCGTCACGGCGCCGCATGCCTGAAGCGGAATGGCCGCTTCCGCAGCGGATGCGGATCTCGTCGATCTCGAGCGGTCGGTCATCGGGATCCGTGCCGAATCGTGCACGCCACGCATCACGGAATGCCACGCGGATCTCGCGCGCCAGCATCTCGGGCGATGTGGAGCGCATTGCCATCGCCAGGGGCAGGCCCTCATCCTGTCCATGGCGCCTCACGGACATCATCAGCGATGCATCACGGTCCTGGCGTGGAGCGCCCCAGCGATCGAGCGCGCGCTGTGCCGCATCATGCGCATCGGCGATGATCGCGACCGCGCGGTCATGCCAGCCGCTGGAGCCAACCTCGATCAGCGCCACCCTCGACTCCTCGCGCTGGAGCGGGATGTCGCACGCGCCCTGGGCGCACAGCAAGCCCGCATCTGCAGGCAGGATCACGGCAGGCATGTCCAGCAGATCGGCCACCGCGCAGGCATGGAGGCCGCCCGCGCCGCCGAACGCCACCAGCGCATGGTCACGCGCGGACTCTCCCGCGCGCGCGAGCGATGCGCGCATCGCGCCCGCCATGGTCTCGTCGGCGATGGCGATGCACTCGAGCAGCAGCGCATCGCGCGAGAGCGGTGCGCTGCGGCAGGCATTCGCCTGCGCGAGCAGGGCGTCTGCGGCGCGCGCTGCAGCCTGGACATCGATGGGGATGGGCATCTGCGCGGGATCGATCCGTCCGAGCAGCAGGTGCGCGTCTGTCAGGGTCATCGGGCCGCCGTGGCCGTAGGACGCGGGCCCGGGGTTGGCGCCGGCGCTGTGCGGACCCACTCGAAGGGCACTCCCGTCGCACCACAGCACCGATCCGCCACCGGCCGCCACGGACTCGACGGCAACGCACGGCGATGC
>VERO01000306.1 GCA_018882625.1 Phycisphaerales bacterium
TCCGCCGACAGCGGCGCGGCTGCCGTGGCGCGTCCCTCGATGGTGGGCCTGACCGGGGCTTCCATGGCGCCAGCGTAGGGCAGCGCGCGGCGCAGCCCCGTAGCATCGCGCGGTCATGGCCAATGCCCACTCCCGCCGCACGCCGCACACTGCCGTTGTCGGGCTCCAATGGGGCGACGAGGGCAAGGGCAAGATCGTGGACGTGCTCACCGCGGACCACGACGTCATCGCCCGCTACAACGGCGGCGCCAACGCCGGACACACGGTGGAGGTCGCGGGCGAGCGCTACGCGCTCCACCTGATCCCCTCGGGCATCCTCTACCCCGACAAGACCTGCGTGATCGGCAACGGCGTGGTCGTCGACCCGGAGAAGCTGATCGAGGAGATGGACCGGCTCCGCTCGCGGGGCGTCGCCATCGGCGCCCGCAACCTCCTCATCAGCGACCGTGCGCACGTGGTGATGCCGTACCACAAGGAGCAGGATGCGGCGCTGGAGGAGTTCCTGGCGGACGTCGCCGAGGGCGAGCGTGGGTCGCTGGCCATCGGCACGACGCGGCGCGGCATCGGGCCGGCCTACGCCGACAAGGTCAGCAGGTCCACCGCGATCCGCGTCGGCGACCTGCTCGACGACTCGTACCTGCGCGACAGGCTGCGCGTGATCTGCCGCCTGCGCAGCGCAGAGCTCGCCGCGCTGGGCGTGCGCACGAGCCCGCTCGATCCCGATGCGCTCGCGGACCGCTACTCCGCGCTCGGCGAGCAGCTGCGAGGCCACATCGTCGACAGCACCTACGCGCTGCACGACGCGCTGCAGTCGGGCCGGCGCATCCTCTTCGAGGGCGCGAACGCGAGCCTGCTCGACATCGACCACGGCACCTACCCCTACGTCACGAGCTCGAACTGCTCGACGCTGGGCATCCCGGCGGGAACCGGCGTGCCGGGCGACCGCATCGGCCGCGTACTCGGCATCATGAAGGCCTACAGCACGCGCGTGGGCGCGGGGCCCTTCCCCACCGAGCTCACCAACCCCACCGGCGAGCGCATCCGCGAGCGCGGCCGGGAGTTTGGCACCACCACCGGCCGCCCGCGCCGCTGCGGATGGCTCGACCTGGTGGCCGTCCGCTACTCGGCGATGGTCTGCGGCGCGACCGGCGTGGCGTGCACCCTCTTCGACGTGCTCACCGGCTTCGACGAGCTGCGCATCTGCACGAAGTACAGGCTTGCCGACGGCAGCGTCACGGACCGCTTCATCCCCGATGCGCACCGTCTCGAGCAGGCCACTGCGCTGTACGAGACGCTGCCGGGATGGACGGAGGCGCTGCGCGAGGTCGATGACCGCCGCCAGCTGCCCGCCAACGCGGAGCGCTACCTCGCGTTCATCGAGGAGCGGCTCAACCTGCCCATCGACATGGTGAGCGTCGGACCAGACCGCCGCCACACCCTGCAGGCCGTGTGAGACGCCGCTCGGGCGCGGATACGCCCTCGGTCAGAAGTGCACCGCCGTACCCAGCCCGCCGCCTCCGGCGCGCGCTACGGGCAGATGCCCGTGGTCGCGAAGTCGACGCACGTCTGGTCCCATGCGATCAGGCAGCAGTTGGGGTCGATCTTGCACACCACCGAGCAGCACACGAAGTCGCTGCAGTACGGGGTCTTCTTCGGGGTGAAGCAGCTGCCCGCATTGGATGAGCCGCACTCGAACGACTCCGCGCAGTCGCACGACTTGATGGTCGAGGCGATACCAGCGCACTGCGCATCCCAGGTCACCTGGCAGCAGATCGGGTCCTCGTCGCACACTGCGCTGCAGCACGACTTGTTGGCGCAGGACGGTCCCTCATGGGGCACGCAGCAGTCGCCGCTGCCCTCATCGCCGCACTCGGGGCGCGGGCACGCATCGTCAGGCCCGCCGCACCGCAGCCGAGCGAGGTTGGCGCACACGAAGTCCCAGCGCACGTCGCAGCAGGCCGGGTCCTCGTCGCACACGACGGCGCAGCATGCCGAGTCGTTGCACGCGGGGTTCTCGTGGGCCGTGCAGCAGTCGCCTGCGCACTGATCGCCGCACTCCACCGCGCACAGCTCGGTGCAGAGCGTCCGGGCCTGCGATGCGCACGCGGAATCCCATCCCGCCTCGCAGCAGATCGGGTCCGCGGCGCACACCGCGGCGCAGCACTTCTCGTCCTGGCACGCCAGGCCGAGATGGGCCTGACAGCAGTCGCCTGTCGCGTTGCCGCAGGTGGGCAGCGAGTCGGAGCACATCTTCCGGGCCATGTCCACGCACGCGTCGTCCCACGCCGTCTCGCAGCAGAACACGTCCTGCTGGCACACCGTGATGCAGCAGTCGCCCTCGGAGCAGCCGCCCGTGGGCTTGGGCACGAAGCACGATCCCGATGCCCCGATGCCGCATCCCTTGGAGCAGCGCTGCAGCGCGTTCTCGACGCAGAAGGCATCCCAGGACGTCAGGCAGCACGCCGGGTCCTGCGCGCACACCGTCGCGCAGCACGACGGGTCGTCGCAGTACGGCGTGTCGTGCGCGGTCAGGCAGGATCCGTTGCACCCGTTGGAGCACCCGGGCAGCCCGCAGCAGAGGCCTCGCGCCAGCGACACGCACTCCGCATCCCACCCGATCACGCAGCAGTCAGGGTCGGTCCGGCACACCACGGCGCAGCAGGTGGCGTTGTCGCATCCGCCGTTGGCGTGGGGCTCGAAGCACGAGCCGCTGCATGGGCACCGCCACGTTGCGAACGGGAGGCACGTGACGCGGGCCAGCGCCACGCAGTCCTGGTCCCAGCGGTCATTGCAGCATGATGGGTCCCGTGCGCAGACGCCGTTGCAGCACGCCACATCGCTGCAGCCAGGCCCCTGGTTGGCCCGAAGGCACTCGCCCTCCGCGGGGCATGTGTTCACGCTCACGCAGACGACCGTCGCCACGTCGGCGCATCCCTGGTCCCACGCGACAGTGCAGCACGCGCGGTCCACGCTGCAGACCGACGC
>VERO01000307.1 GCA_018882625.1 Phycisphaerales bacterium
GCCCTGCCATGGCGGCTGCTCTCGATCATGCGCAGAATCCCACGGCCCATTCGCGACGCGGCCTACCGGTGGGTCGTACGCAACCGCCATCGGTGGTTCGGGGGAGCCGACTCGTGCATGCGCCCCGACGCGAGTCTCCGCGAGCGCATGCTCGACTGAACCTCGGCTGCAGCTCAAGTGACTGGCGATGACTGACCGCCCTGCGAACGCACGGTCGCCGCACGGGCCTCCGCAGCCCGCGCCGCAAATGTGCGCGCCGCAGTCACGTCCCCGAGCTGGCGCAGGTGAACGGCCGCGAGACGCCGGTAGGCCGCCACAAGGCCAGGGTCCTGTTCAACCGCAATGAGTAGCTGGGCCACAGCGTCATGCGGGCGAGCGAGTGCGGCGAGTGCTGTCCCCACAAGCAGGTGCGTATGCGGGTCGAAGTACGCCAAGGAAAGCGCATGTCGACCCGACTCGACCGCATCCTGGTAGCGCTCCGCCGAGAAGAGCGCTCGCGCACGCTCCACATGCGCATCGCGGTACTCGGGATCCAACTCGATCGCACGGTCGCATGACCGCTCCGCATCCACCAGCGTCCCAAGCGCACGCTGCGAACGGGCGAAGGCCACGTGCAGCCAGGGGCCGTTCACGCCGCCCTGGGCGTGCTGCCGCTCCTGCTCGCGCTTTAGCGCGTCAAGCGCATCACGGTGCCGCTCGCACGCTGCGTGCAGCGACGCATCAAGCATCGCGTAGGTCTCGAGCATGTCATCGGGCACCGCGCTGCAGGAATCGAGCGCCGCCCGTGCGGCCTCGACACGTCCGGCATCGCGCAGCAGCGCAATTCGCCGAAGGGACACTCGGCAATCCGCCAATCCAGCGTCCGCCAGCCGCTGCAGGGCATCTGCGGCCTCCACCAGGAACCCGGCGTCCGCGAGCGATTCGGCGCACGCGCACTCGCGCCGGACCACGAGCGCCTTGGCGTCTCCGGCAAGGCTGGCGATCCGGGCGTGCCGCTGTGCCACACCTGCGCGAGGCTGCCGTGCAGGGGCTGCTGCACCATCATGGCGATCCCCACCCACGATCGCACGGCCACTCACGCCCGCTGGACACGCACATCCCAGGAGTGCCAGCACCGTTGGGCACAGGTCGATCGCTGCCCTTCCGAATGCGAGCGAGTCGCGGTGCACGCCCGGTCCTGCGAGCGCAATGATGCCGTGAGGACGACTCGGAGCTTGCGCAGGTCGCGCGCCTGACGGATTGGCCTTCAGCAGATCGATCGGCGTGCCGCGTGGACTCGCGATGACCACCGATGCGCGACGGCCGGCCGCACGCGCAATGATCTGGCCGATCCACTGGTCATGCAGCCGGAGCACGTCCTCGATTGCACGCCCGAAGCCAGCCGCACGCCGCGGAAGCACCCAGCTCGGCACTGGCTCCACGAAGCGCACATAGTCGTTCACGGCAGCGCCAAACCCGGCAAACCTCACCGCAGCGAGGCGCCACGGCATCGACCTCATCAATTCCATCGCCTGATGCGCAGTCCGCTCGCTCTCGCAGAGCAGGTCATGGAGTCGGTCACGCAGCGGTCGGTCGCGCGGATCTAGCGCCGCGTCGATCCTGCTCGCGACGCCATCAGCACCCCCGCAGCGATCGGGACTGGTGACTGCAGCAGAGTGCGGGTCCCCCACGCCGCAGTCCCCGATCGCACTGCCCCACCCGAGCGCTACGCAGTCGATGCCGGCCTGCTGCGCTACCTCCCACACCACGGGCGCGTGCCGGTCAGCGGCTTCCGCCGGTCGCACTGCGCAGCCATCGTCCCAGGGCACTTCCGCATCAAGCACACCATGATCGTGCGCATGCATGCCCGTCAGTGCGCATGCCCATGCCACGGCCATGTGCGGGATGGGCGGAGCGGCGAGGCGTCCGCTCACGCCCTGCGCCACGACGCTGGCCAGATTAGGCATCAGGCCGCACTCGAGGTACGGCGTGAGCAGGCGCCAGTCAGCGCCGTCGAGGCCAATCAGCATGACGCGACTGGCATCAGCCGTCACGCCTCGCCCCCGGCCCGCTGCGTGCGGTCCGCCCGCAGGCGATCGAGCAGCGCGCGCGGCTCCAGCCACGACGGCGCGAGCGCGATGCAAGCCTCTAGCGCGCGTTCGGCTTCAGGGCTTGAACCGGCCACAGCGAACGCACGCCCCAGAACGAAGTGCACACGCGGGTCGTCCATCGCAAGCGACGCTGCAGCGAGCCCATCGGCGATCGCGCCCGCCTCGTCCCCGCGCGCCAGCGCCAGCTCCGCACGTGCACACAGCGCGCGCGCATCCTCGGGTTCCTCGGCAAGGGCATCGCGGATCACCGGCTCGGCCTCGTCGAAGCGGCCCGATGCCACGAGCGCCTGCGTGAGCATCGAGCGAACGCCACGCGGCGGCCGCTGCAGGCGATGAAGGCGACGGAGCCCATCGAGCGCAGCATCGGTCCGGCCTTCCTGCAGGTCGATCAGTGCGCGCAGCATGGCCAGTGCGGGCGGCATGTCGCTGCCTGCCGCGATCCCCGCGAGCGCCTCCCGCGCACCGCGCGAATCGCCCATCGCGAGCAGGCACTGCGCACGAAGCAGCATCGCGGGCGGCGCAGCGCGCGCGCCTTCGTCAAGAGCGTCGAGCGCCGCAATGGCCTGCCGGTGCTGGCGCGCATCGGCGCACGACTGCGCGAGGTTGAACTGGTTGCACGAGACCGTGTCGCGCTGTGCGCGTTCCTCGTCGTGCGACAATGGCGCCACGTAGCCCAGCTTCACGAGCTGGTCGAGCGCGGCGCGCGCATCCGCAGGATCGACACGCATGCCTGGAGGGTGCATTCCGCACTCGCCGGGGACGGACTCCCACGACCCGATCCGCTCCGGAACCACCACGCCGTCAAGCGCCTCGACAAGCACGCGGCCAGGCATGTCCGCCGCCGCGGGAAGCCCCAGCAGCGCCAGCACGGTTGGCGCGATGT
>VERO01000044.1 GCA_018882625.1 Phycisphaerales bacterium
GCACTGACCTGCGCCGGCGCGTCGAGTCCGCCATCGACCGCCTCCACCTGACCCCATACCGCAGGCAGACGATCGACACGCTCAGCAAGGGCTACAAGCGACGTACCGGCCTCGCGCAGGCGATCCTGCACAGCCCGCGCATCCTGATCCTCGACGAGCCGACGGACGGCCTCGACCCGAACCAGAAGCATGAGGTGCGCCAGCTGATCAGGGACCTCGGGCGCGAGTGCGCCATCGTGCTCTCCACGCACATCCTCGAGGAGGTCGAGGCGGTGTGCACCCGCACGGTAATCATCAGCGAGGGTCGCACCGTGTTCGACGGCACGCCTTCCGAGCTTGACGCACGCGCGCCCGCATCGGTGCGCCACAACAGGCTCGACCACGTGTTCCGGAGCATCACCTCGGGCGACACCGGCGCATCAGGCCGCACGACGTCGCGTGCGGCACCGGAGTCCTCCACGCGATGACTCCGCTGCTGGCCATCCTCAGGCGCGAGTTTGCGGCCTACTTCGCCACGCCGCTCGCCTCGGTGTTCCTCGTCACCTACCTCGTGCTCGCGGCCCTCTTCGCGTTCCAGGTCGGCGGCCTCTACGAGCGCGCGCAGGCGGACCTTCGCCCGCTCTTCCAGCATGTGCCCTGGCTGGCGCTCTTCCTGGTGCCTGCCGTCAGCATGCGGCTGTGGTCGGAGGAGCGGCGCCAGGGCACGCTCGAGCTGCTCCTGACCCTGCCCTGCTCGACATGGGCGCTCGTGCTCGGGAAGTTCCTGGCCGCGTGGGCCTTTGCATGCGTGGCGCTCGCGCTGACCGTGCCCATCTGGATCACGGTCGCGTGGCTCGGAGAGCCCGATCACGGCACAGCGCTCGCGGGATACGTCGCGAGCGCGCTGCTGACGGGCACCTTCCTCGCGCTGGGCGGCTTCATCTCGAGCCTCACCCGCAACCAGGTGAACGCCTTCGTCGCCTGCGCCGCCGCATGCTTCCTGCTGCTGCTCGCGGGCTACCCGCTCGTGCTCGACTTCTTCGCGGCATGGATGCCGCGCCGCGGCGTCGAGGCGATCGCCGGCATGGGCGCGCTGACCCACTTCGATGGCATCACGCGCGGCGTCGTGGACCTGCGCGATGGCGCGTACTTCCTGTCGCTGACGGCTGCATTCCTGTGGATGACCGTGATCTCCGTCGAGAGCAGGAAGGCCCGATGAGCGCCCGCCGCCCCATCCTGGCCTGCGCAACGGTCGCGCTTGGGGCCCTCGCGCTGAATGCAGCACTTGCCGTGTGGGTTCCAGGAGTCCGCATCGACCTCACGCAGGAGAGCCTGTACACGATCTCGCCGGGCATGAGGCCACTGCTCCTGTCGCTCGACGAGCCGGTTCGCATCGACCTGTACTGGACCCGTCGCGCGGGAGAGGGCGCGCCGCAGATCCGCGCGCACGCGCAGCGCGTCACCGAGTTCCTGCGCGAGGTCGAGTCGCTGTCCGGCGGCATGGCCGAGCTGCGCATCATCGATCCTGCGCCCTTCAGCGATGCCGAGGACGAGGCGCGCGCCGCCGGGATCGCGGCCCTCTCCGTCGATGGCGTCGGGGGGACGCTGATGCTCGGCGCGACCGTCTCGGGCCCGACGGACCGGCGCGAGACGATCGCGTACATCTCGCCTGACCGCGAGTCGTTTCTCGAGTACGACATCGCCACCGCCATCGCCACCGTCGGCCGCGCGCGCAAGGGGCGCATCGGGATCCTCAGCGGCATGCCGCTCTCCGCGCCTGCGCCGCAGGATCCTGCCGGACCTCCGGGCGCACCGCGCGAGATGGCCACGATCACGGAACTCAAGCGGCTCTTCGACGTGGTGGAGATCGGTCCATCCGCTCCCGAGCTCCCGGATCGGCTCGATGCGCTGATGATCGTCCAGCCACGTGCACTTGGAGAGCCAACGCTGCGCGCGATCGACTCGTGGATCGTCGGAGGCAAGCCCACGGTCATCCTTGCGGATCCCTATGCGGAGACCGACAGCAGCCCCGACGCCAAGGCCATGGGCGCCAGCCGGTCTGGCACGACCTACGACTTCCCACTGCTGCAGGCCTACGGCATCGACATCCCGCGCGACATGGTCGTAGGGGATCAGGCCTTTGCGACGCGCGTGCAGTTCGCCACGCCCAACGGAGGCTCGAGGACGATCGACTATCTCGCCTGGCTGAGCCTCGACCGCACGGCGCTCAACCCGGATGACCCGCTCGTGGGCGGCATCTCCGCGGTCAACCTCATGAGCGCCGGCGCCATCGTGCCTGTGCAGGGAAGCCCGCTCGCCATCACGCCCATCTTGAGCTCCAGCGACCGCAGCGAGCTGGTGCAGACGCTCAAGATCGGCTTCTTCGGAGATCCCGAGCAGCTGCTCCGCGACATGAGGCCCGACGGGCAGCGCCGAACGCTTGCCGCACGTATCGCCGGCCCTGCGCGAAGCCCCTTCACGGGACGCGAGGGGCCCATCTCGCTGGTGCTGATCGCCGACGCGGACCTGCTTGCCGACATGACGTGGCTGTCGACGCAGCGCCAGGGCGACTCGCTCACGGCACGCGCCGTCTCGGACAACGGTCCGCTCATCGTCAATGCCGCGGAGCTTGCCTCAGGCGACAGCGCGCTCGCCAACCTGCGCGGACGGGGCCAGTACCGTCGCCCATTCGCGGAAGTGGAGGCGATGCGCAAGTCCGCGGAGGCGAAGTACGTCGCGCGCGAGAAGGACCTCGAGCGCGAGATCCGCATCGCGGAGATGCGCGTCGCGCAGCTCGCCCGCGAGCCCGGCTCGGAATCGGCAGCGATGGTCCTGACGGCCGGTCAGCAGGAGGAGCTGGCCCAGGCCAACCGCAAGCTCCTGGACATGCGCCGCGAGCTCCGGCAGGTCCAGTTCCGCCTGCGCGAGGAGATCGACGCGCTCGGCCTGCGGGTGCTGGTCGCCAACGTGATCCTCTGGCCATCCGCGGTCGCTGCAGCGGCACTCGTGTGGTACCTGCTGCGTGGGCGTACGGCCCGCTGAGCAGCGCACTACGCTGCTGCGCGTGCCTGAGCTGCAGCTCGATGGACTCGTCGGACCGACCCACAACTACGCAGGGCTGAGCCCTGGCAACGTGGCGAGCCAGGCGAACCGCGCTGCGGTCAGCCATCCCCGCAAGGCTGCGCTGCAGGGCCTCGACAAGATGCGCGCTGTCGCGGCGCTCGGCGTGCCGCAGGGGTTCCTCCCTCCGCACGAGCGGCCCCACGTGCCCACGCTGCGCGCGCTCGGCTTCGGAGGTAGCGATGCAGATGTGCTTGCTGCAGCGCACCGTGATGCGCCCCACCTGCTCGCACGGGCGTCAAGCGCGAGCGCGATGTGGACAGCCAACGCAGCGACGGTGATCCCCTCGGCGGATGCGGCGGACGGGCGGCTGCATCTGGTGGTGGCCAACCTGCGCTCGATGCCGCACCGCGCCATCGAACCCGCCACCACCGCGCGGATCCTGCGCGCCGCCTTCCCCGACACCACCCGGGCCACAGTGCATGAACCGGTCGACTCCGGAGGCGACGAGGGCGCAGCCAACCACATCCGGCTGACGCCGTCGCACGATGCAGGCGCCGATGAGGCGGGAACTCATGTGTTCGTGTTCGGAACCGGCGACGGGTCGTCGCCACCGAAGGTCCACCCTGCACGGCAGGAACTCGCCGCCAGCATGCACGTCGCCACGTGCGGCGGCCTGACTCCTGCGCGCGCCCTGTTCATCAGGCAGAACCCAGACGCCATCGATGCCGGCTGCTTCCATAACGACGTCTGCAGCGTGGGCAACGGCAACGTGCTGCTGATGCACGAGCGCGCCTTCGCCGACGGGACGGAGGCCCTCGACCGCATCCGCGAGGCCACCGCCGGCGGAGTCATCCCAATCGTGGTCCGTGACGTGGACCTTCCGATCGCCGAGGCCGTCTCCTCGTACCTCTTCAACTCGCAGGTCATCACGCGTCCAGACGGCGGCATGACGATCGTCGCGCCCTCGGAGTGCGGCGAGATGCCCAACGCACGGCGCGCCCTCGATCGCATTGCCGACGGCACCACCCCGATCGACGCCGCGCTGCTCATGGACGTGCGCGAGTCGATGCGCAACGGTGGCGGTCCCGCATGCCTGCGCCTGCGCGTGCCGCTGCGCCGCAGCGAGTCCGACCTGCTTCATCCGGGCTTCCGGTGGACCCCGGATCGTGACGCCTGGCTGCGCGCATGGATCGAGCGCTGGTACCCGGATTCGCTCACGCCCGACGACCTCGCCGACCCGTCGCTACTGCGCTCCATGCGCGATGCGCTTGATGCGCTGACGTCATGGATCGGCGCGGGATCGCTGTACGACTTCCAGCTCCGCGGCAACGGCTAGCCTTCACCGCCGATGGGCCACATCCCGCCAATCCGACTCCTGGTGCTCGACGTGGATGGCACGCTCACCGACGGCTCCATCCTCCTCGGTCCCGATGGCCAGGAGTGGAAGCGCTTCTGCGTGCGTGACGGCCTGGGCATCGTGATGTGGAGGCGCGCGGGCGGCATGGTGTCCATCATCACAGGCCGGCACTCCGACGCGCTGACGCACCGCGCACGCGAGCTCGGCATCGACCACGTGCACCAGAGCGCGAGCGACAAGTCACGCGCGCTCGACGCCGTGCTCGCCGCCACAGGCTGCACACGGCACGAGACGGTGGCCATCGGCGATGACCTGCCGGACCTCGCGCTCTTCCGCAGCGTCGCGTTCGGAATGGCTCCCGCGGACGCGGCACCGGAAGTGCGCGCCGCCGCGCGCCACGTCATGCGCTCAGCCGGTGGCCATGGCGCGGTGCGCGAGGCGATCGAGATCCTGCTCCGCGGCGACGGCCGCTGGGATTCCCTCGTCGCTGCGCACTAGCGCGGAACCCCACGCCACACCTCGCTCCACCGCGCGGGGATGGGCGCCCATGTGCGCATCGCGACGTGCGTCGCCTACCGCTCCCACTCGGGCGGCCGCCAGCGCGACACGCACCCGTCGAGGCCGAAGTACACGACCCACACGTTGTCGGGCGCATCCTGATCGGCGAACGTGGCGCTGGTCGCAAGGCTGCTGAGGTTGTCCCCGAACTGCCAACGCTCCTCGCGCGCAGGCCCGTCCGGGCTCGCCGCAATCGCCGGATAGCGCGAACTCGGCTCGCCGAGCAGCGCAACGACCTGTGCCTTGTCCATGCCGGCGCGCAGCCCCGCGAACTGGGCACGCGAAGGTCCGCACGCGGAGATGGCCGCGACCACGGCAAGCGTCGCCGTCCTCAGCGCACCACGAATCCGGCGAGCACGCATCATGCGGGGACAGTATCACCGCCCCAACCGCGACGCATACGATCGGCGCGATGAGTCCCGCGACCGCCACGCGCATTGCCCCAACCGCCATCCACTCCGCCCCAGCCCCGGCGGTCAGCGCAGCCTCCGCCACCAGCGTGCTGGTCGCGCTGCATGGCGAGCCGCACCGCGCCCGGATCGAGCGCGGCGTGCGCCAGTGCGCGCGCCGGTGGACCGCTACCGACGGCGACCAGCCCGCGTTCGAGGACTTCTGCCGCAGGAGCTTCGTGGCGGACCCCGCGCGCCTCCCTGCGCTGCTCGACAGGCTCGAGGCCGCAATGGAGAAGATCGGCGGCCACCTCTACGAGATGCGCCGCAGCCTCCGTCGCTGGAGCGACCTTGCCGGCGAGGAGTTCCCCGGCGTGGATGACATGCTCGCCACCTTCGACCCGGCGCCGGACCTCTCCGAGCAGCTCTACCGGCAGCGCCTGGGATTCGTGGCGCTGCTCAACTTCGACCATCCCGATCTCGCGACCATGCTCGCCCACGGCGCCAGCTGGAGCACGGACGAGTGGGCTGCGGTGCGCATCGCGCACCAGTTCGGGGCGCGCGTCCCGTCATCCCTCAATGACCGCGCCCGCGAGGTCTCGCACCGGTGCTCGCGCTGGGTCAGCGGGTTCCACATCCCGGTCGGCCGGCTCGTGGATGCCTCCGGCACGCGCTGGTACGCCGGCGACCGCGCACTGCTCACGCACTGGCTTGTGCGCGAGGAGATCAAGGCGCAGGGCACGATGCGCGACGGTCTCCCGCGCCAGCGCGCATTGGCGCACGTGCTGTCGCGCGCGATCGACGGATCGATTCCCACCGACGTGATGGAGCGGCGCTCGGCCACGGACTGGGATGCGGCACGCAACACCCTAGGCGGGGTCCCGGTCACCGGCGACGGATCTCGGCATGGCGAGGACGTGATGGGTCCCGTCCGCTACGAGCGCTGGATCGAGCAGTTCCGCCTCGCGCAGGAGTTCGACGCGCACCATCCCGAGCACCCCACCGCCATCGCGCGAAAGTTCGACCTCGACCGCGAGATGCGCGAGTCCGATGTCGAGCGGCTGCTGACGGACCTGCTTGAACACCCTGCGCGACACACCGTGTCCGCGTGGCTCAGGACGCGGCTGGGCCGCCCGCTCGAGGCCTTCGATGTGTACTTCGAGGATGTGGGCGACTCGACCGACGCTGACGCGCTCAACGCCGCGGTGCGCGCCAAGTTCCCCGACGAGGGGGCGTTCGAGCGCGCGCTCCCGGATGTGCTGCGCGGCCTGGGATTCTCCGCGCAGGATGCAGACGACCTCGGCACGCGGATCCGCGTCGAGATCGCGCGCGGCTCCGGCCATGCCATGCGACCCGCGCTCCCGCAGTTCGATGCGTGGCTGCGCACGAGCCGCCTTGCCACGGAGCTCGGCTGGGACGGCTTCGACACCGCGATGCACGAGCTCGGTCACAACCTCGAGCAGCTCTGCTCGACGCTGCGCGTGGCGCGCCCTGCGCTGCGCAACGTGCCGAACACCGCATGCACGGAGGCATTCGCGTTCCTCTACCAGTCCCTCGGCCGCCGCGTGCTCGGCATCGAGCCGCCGGGCGGCGCGGCACGCGCCCGTGCGGCCGATGCGGTCGCGACCATGCTCGCGGCCTGCCAGATCGCAGGCCCCAGCCTCCTCGAGCTTCACGTCTGGCGATGGCTCTACGCGAATCCAGGTGCCGATGCGCGCGCACTGCGATCCGAGGTGCTCGCCACCGCAGATCGCCTCTGGGCTCGCCACTACGAGCGCCACTACGGACCGGACCCCTACCGCCTGCTTGCCGCGTACCAGCACATGATCGGCCACCCGCTGTACCTGGCCGACTACGCCATCGGGCACGTCATGAGCCACCAGATCCGCAACTACATCTCAGGCCGCGACATCGCCGCGGAGACGATCCGCATCACGTCGATCGGGTGCCTGACTCCCGACCTGTGGATGCGCCGCGCCACCGGTGCCCCGCTGTCGGCCGATCCGCTCGCACGCGACGCGGCTGCTGGCGTCGCGCTGCTGGAGTAGGCACGACCCGAATGCGTGGCGTTCCGCAGTGCCGCGATGCCCGCCGCACGCACGGCGGTCTCGGCACCGCGACTACCGGCCGTCGCGAACGGTGCGCACGAGCACATGCTCGCGCCGCGTGAAGTCGCCGCCCTCGTGCGCCATCCACACGACCCCATCAGGAGCCACGGCCACGGCGCACGCACCTGCTGGAGTCAGCTGCACCGGAAGCCGCTCGCTCCACGTCGCACCCCCATCATCGCTGCGCCACCTGCGAAGCGCATGCGGCACCCGACGGGCGCTCTCCGACAGCCACAGCGCACCGTCGGCCTGTCGCCACGCGCACGCGCGGGTCGTTCCTGGGTCGAGGCCGGCGCACTTGAGCGGTGCGCCCCATGTCGCTCCCGCATCATCCGACATCCACATCCAGCATCCGTCCATCTTCGGGCGGACGCCGATCATGGCCAGCCTGCTGCCGCCGAGCCCGATGAGCGCGGGCGCCTCGACGGCCTCGACCGGAGCAGCGCCCGCGGACCAGGTCGCCCCCCCATCAGCCGACCGCAGCAGCGCGACCGACCTCTCGCTTCCACCTTCCTGGGTCACGGCGGGCACCGTCACTGGCACACAGAGCACCGCCCCGCCCTCGGCCGGAACTCGGATGCCGTGACCTGCCAGACGGCTTCGCTCCCACGGGAGCGGAACATCCCGCGGCACACTCCAGGTCGCCCCGCCATCGGGAGACTGCATGCACTTGAGCGCAGCACCGGCCTGCACCAGCAGGAGCGCAGCGCCCGAATCCGCGATGAGCGAGGAGTCGCCGCCCGCGAGATCCTCAGGACCGACAGCGCGCGACGGGCCCCAATGGCCTCCTGCATCGCGCGCACGCACCACGATCCGGCGCACATCCTTGCCCTGATCGTCGCTTCGCACCGCACTGGCGCTCACGAGCAGCGCACCATCCGGCAGAGCCGCGATCGACGGGAGCGAGACTTCATCCCACACTTCACCGCCCGCGCTCCAGAGCGCGTGCACGTCCGCGGCACGGCGCCCGGTGCCTGTCACGGCGAACGACCCCACGGCGATGGCGCCGCGCCCGCCCCAGATGCCAATGCGCCCGAGGGGAGCCTTGCCGACCTGCGCACGCATCACGAGCTCGCCGTTGGCGGCGAACTCGATCCACTCGCCCGACCGGGCGACCGAGACCTCGAAGGGCACTCCCTCACGGACCTTGCCGCCGGAGCCGGCAATGGGCCTGCTGCCCCCGCCGAACAGCGGACCGGCGCAGTGAAACTCGCCGCCTGGCCCATCGATGGCAAGCACGCTCGAGTCGATCCTCACGCCCGCACCCGAGCCCAAGAGCGATGGCAGCAGCAGCTCGAACCTTGCCGTGAAGTCATCGCCCCCGAGCTCAAGCGGCGCCCACAGCACCGTCCGGCCACCTTCGACCACGACGCCGCCATCCGCCTGCCGAAGGGTCTCCGGGCGCTGGCTCCAGACGGCATCGAGAGCCTGTCCCCCTGTGACCACAGCCACATGCTCGGCGGCGTCGCCATCCGCCGCGATGGCCACTCCCATGAACGCGGCACCCGCCAGCAGCGCGCCGCACGCCAGATCGCGCGTGCGCCTGCGCATCACAGTCGGTACTTGGCGAAGCGGCTCACGTTGCGGGTGTACGTCCTGAAGGCGAGGTCCGCCTCCGCCGCATCGAGCGCGCCGTCGCCATCGGAGTCGAACTCGCTCACGGTCGCCTCCTGGTTGCCCCACGCCTTGCGTTCACTGAGCTTGCGGTACCGGTCGCGGCCCTCGCTGACCTCTCGCAGGTGCGCACCGAGGGCGCTGCTCCCGGGCATCTCCACGAGCAGCGTGTCGATGACCCAGTCATCGACCTTCATCAGCTCCTCCTCGCTGGCCTTGATGCGCTCGTCGACCTGCTCGGCGGTGTGCGACCCGCGCACTCCGGCCGCGAACTCAGACCGGGCGCGGACCGCCTCGAGGGCGCGTGCGCGGGCGTCGACCAGCCTGGACTCGAGAGCACCCGCGATCAGGTCGATTCGGCCACGCAGCTCGTCGTCGGACCTCGACTCCTCCCGCGCGCGCATCACCAGGGCCTCCGCCTCGCCCACGCCGAAGACAGTCGGGTACGACGTGCGCACCATCCTGTCGCGGAGCATGGCGCCACGCTCCTCGCTCATCAGCGACGACATGCGCTCGATGGTCCGCTGGTTCAGGTCGCGAATCGCCATGCGCAGCGGACCGAGCTCGTCCATGTGCGACCGAAGTGACGAGTCGGCGGCGCCACGGCCCGCCTCCGACCTGATGGCATCCATCAGCTCGGTGCGGCGCGCCAGCAGCGGATCGAGCGCCGCCGAGTACTCCTGCACTACCGCAATCATGTCGCGGCTGCCACGCTCGTGCGGCTCCAGCATGCCTTGGGCGAGACCCACGGCATCGATGCCCTCGCCCGGCAGCGTGGCGCCCATGGAGAGTCGGCTCCGGCGCACGGCCGCATCCACGTCCGTCCACCGGGTGACCTGCCCCTCCGAAAGCACCGCCATGACGTTGGCCCGGAACTCCTCGGCAAGCGCGGGATACTCGTGCGCGGGCCGCGAGATGGATGTCGCCGCGAGATAGTCGGCGAGCATGGTCTCCACGATCGACACCTGCACCGAGTCAAGCTCGAGCACCGTGGCGATCGTCTCCATGTCACGCATCATGTAGCGGATCGCAAACTGCGACCTGGCCGGTGCGCTTGAGGCCGCCGGCGTCGCCGGGCGGCTCGCGTCCGGAGCCTGCGCAGACGCGGCGGGCGCCGGGCCTGCACCCTGATCGGACGGTCTCGCGTGCAGATCACCAGCCGCAGCATGCAGAGCGCTCGCCACAGCACACAGGAGTGCCGGGCACGGAAGAACTCTACGGGACCCTTGCCTCATCACTCCTCCTCGGCTTCGATGTCGTCGCGGCTGGAACGCAGGCACTGCGCGCGCTCGTGCGCGGCACAGCGCAGCGCACGAAAGGAACTCAGTTCGGGCAGACTCCCCACGCTGCGAGCAGCACGGCCAGGTCGGCGCCATCCACACCGGGGCTTTCCGCGGTGCGGATGAAGTTGGCTGGGGAGTTCACCGTCTCCCATGCGGCCAGAAGGAAGCTCAGGTCCGGCCCTTCGACAAGGCCATCTCCGTCAAGGTCAGCCGGACACGAGTTGTCCTCGCCGATGACGACGCCACTGAGCGTTCCCGTCACGATTGATCCGCCGTTAACGGTCGCTTCGACCACCCGCGTGAATCGCTGTGTGGTCGAGTTGGGCATCGTGACGGACACCATGGGGTTCACCTCGGTCGTCTCGAACGCCCTCAGCACCTCGAACCGGAAGGAGGTCACCCTCGTGCCAGCAAGCGTTGCGTTCACCGGGTTGACTGCGAGTGCCTGCGCCATGTAGAGCGCCGTGCCGTCCGCAGGCGGGGTGGCCTCGTTCGTGCCCGAGAAATCCTGGGCCGGCGTGGGGAAGTACGAGCCCATCAGCTGGCCGGCGTTGGCCCCAGCGTTGATGCCGATCAGGCGGAGGTCCAGCGGATTCCACGCGAAGTACAGATCCATCACGATCATCCGACCGCTCTGCCCGTCGAAGCTGGAACCGCCAGCCGGCTCCCTGACGATGTACACCTCGACGTCGATCACCTGACCCACCGCGACATTGTTCGATGAGGCAGACCGAAAGTCGATGCCGATCCGATCCTGGGCGCTGGCGACCTCGCCGCCGAACGCAACCAGTGACGCCGCGACGATGGCACTTCGGACATGGAAGGCGAACGTGAACATGATGATCCGATCCTCTAGAAGTCGACTTCGAATTGACGCGTTACCGCAAAAGGAAAGTAGGACACTGCGCCGAAGACGCAAATCACATCCCACGGAAACTCCTGCAATCGCAAGACTTCAGCGCCAAAGACATTACCGGTCTCCCGGCCCAGACCACAGCCAACTCGCGCTCAGGCAAGACCTGTCCCGGACGAGCCGTCTGGATTCAACGCGAAACTCAGGCCGAGAAGCTTGATCCGCAGCCGCAGGAGCTCGTCGCGTTGGGGTTATTGAACACAAACCCACGTCCCATGATCTCGTCCTTGAAGTCGATGGTGGTCCCGTTCAGGTACAGGTACGACTTGGGATCGCAGATCACTCGCACCGTGAAGGACTCACCGCCTTCGGGACCGGTCGCCACGGCTGTGCCACCTCCGTTGGACCCGCTCGCGGCAGCCGAAGTCGCTGCCACAGGCCGGAGCGCATAGCTGAACTCCCAGCACTCGTCGGTCTCCTTCTGGACCTCCGTGAGGTCAAGCAGGTAGGAGAAGCCGGAGCAGCCGCCACCCTTCACGCCGACACGGAGGCGGATCTTGGCTGCGTCAAGGCCTTGCTGGCGGATGATGGTGTCGATCTCGCGGGCTGCTGTCTCGGTGACGTGCACTGGCATGGTGTCGTTCCTGTCGAAAGTGCGTCTGGGTTCGGGCGGGGAAGGATAGGGATTCAGTGGTGGGCCGCTGCAGCGGCCTCAGGCGCGGAGTCGGCGACGCCGTTCTTGCGCTTCCAGTCGGCGATCGCAGATCGGATCGAGTCCTCAGCGAGCACCGAGCAGTGGATCTTCACGGGAGGGAGCGCGAGCTCCTCGACGATCTGGGTATTGCGAATCTTCAGCGCGTCATCGACGGTGCGGCCCTTGATCCACTCCGTGGCCAGCGAGCTGCTCGCGATCGCCGAGCCGCAGCCGAAGCACTTGAACTTGGCGTCCTCGATGACGCCGTCCTCTCGCACCTTGATCTGCAGCTGCATCACATCGCCGCACTCCGGCGCGCCGACGATGCCGACGCCGACATCCCTGCGGTCCTTCACGTCCTTGGACGTGCCGAATGCTCCGACGTTGCGGGGGTTCTGGTAGTGATCGACGACCTTGTCCGAGTAAGCCATGGGTTCGTGTCCGTGTGGGAGTGCGTGTTCAGGTGAGTGGTTGGCAGGGCTTCACGGGAATCAGTGCGCCTGCCACTGTATGGTCGAGAGGTCGATGCCTTCCTTGTAGAGGTCGTACAGCGGGCTCATCTTGCGCAGGTGCAGCACGGCCTTGGAGATCGCCGCGATCGCGTAGTCCACCTCCGCCTCGGTCGTCCACCGCCCGAGGGACAGCCGCAGCGAGCTGTGGGCGAGGTCGTCGCCCACGCCGAGGCCCTTCAGCACGTACGAGGGCTCCAGGCTGGCGCTCGTGCAGGCAGAGCCGCTCGAGCACGCGATGTCCTTGATGCCCATCATCAGGCTCTCTCCCTCGACGAAGCCGAAGGAGATGTTCGAGATGTGCGGGAGACGGCGCTCCGCGTGGCCGTTGAGCTGCACAACCTCCATCGAGGCGAGCAGGCCCTTCTCGAGCCTCTTGCGCAGCGCCAGCAGGCGGTCGCGCTCCGCAGCGCCCTCGAGCGCCATCAGCTCGCACGCCTTGCCGAAGCCGACGATTCCCGTCACGTTCTGCGTGCCCGAGCGCATGCCGCGCTCCTGGCCGCCGCCGTCGATCTGCGGCTCGATCCTGATGCGCGGCTTGCGGCGACGCACAAAGAGCGCGCCCACGCCCTTGGGGCCGTAGATCTTGTGGCCGCTCCAGGACAGCAGGTCGATGTGGTCGCGCTCGACGTCGGTGGGCATCTTGCCGACCCACTGCGTGGCGTCGGTGTGGAACACGAC
>VERO01000308.1 GCA_018882625.1 Phycisphaerales bacterium
CGCGACGGCCGTGCGCAGGGAGCGCCGGCGCGCGTCGAGGTCGCGGAAGCGCCGCGCCTTCTCGGCCTGGCCCTTCACGACCTTGAGCCGACGCTCCGTGGTGGCCAGCTGCTCCCGCACCAGCACCAGGTTCTTCTCCGCGTTCTCGAGCTTGCGCTGCGCCTCCACCTTGCGGGCGCGGAACTTGGCGACGCCCGCGGCCTCCTCCAGGATCCCGCGGCGCTCCATCGGTGCCGCGCGCAGCATGGCGTCGACCTTGCCCTGCTCGATGATCGAGTAGGCGTCGTTGCCGATGCCGGTGTCCATGAACAGCTCCTTGATGTCGCGCAGGCGCACCTTGCGCCCATTGATCAGGTACTCGCTGCGGCCGTCGATGTAGAGCCGCCGCGTGACCTCCACCACGTCCTGGTCGACGGGCAGCGCGCGGTGGCGCACCTCCGCGCGGTGCACGATCCTGTCGAACTCCTCGTCGGCGGCGTGGTCAGGCGACTCCGCGGAGATCTCGCCGCCGGCGTCGCGCTCCGCGGTCCCGTCCGCCGCATCCAGTCCCGCATCGGCCTGAGGGAGATCCGGGGAAGGCTCCGACCCGAGGTCGGAGCGCGGCGCCGCCAGCACGGGGTTGTCGAACACGAGGGTGACGGTTGCGCAACCCATCGGCTTGCGCACGGCGCTGCCCGCGAAGATCACGTCCACCATCGCGCTGCCGCGAAGGCTCTTCGCGCTGCGCTCGCCAAGCACCCAGCGGATCGCATCCACGACATTGCTCTTGCCGCAGCCGTTGGGCCCGACGATGCCGATGATGGGCTCGTCGAATGGGAACTCCGTGGTGTCCGCGAAGCTCTTGAAACCGCTCAGGATGAGCTTCGATAGACGCATCTCCGACCTCCTGTCGCCTGCGCTGGCACCCGTCCATGGGTCCGCACGACGCGGGCTTATCTGGGCACAGTATCTCGCCTGGGAGCCTGCGCATCAAGGGCCGCCGCAGGCTTGAGCGGATCCGCGGCGATGGTGGGCCGGATGTTGCCCTCGGAGGGCATCTCCGCCTCGGTCTCCTCGTCCTCGTACTCCGGACGCGCGTCGCGGGGCTTGTCCTCGTCGGCCTTGACGATCGACGCGAGTATCCGGTCCTGCTCGGCCTTGAAGTCCGCCTTCACGTAGCCAAGCTTCCAGAGCTCGTGGAGCGCGCCGATCGTCTCGCTGTAGGTCATGCCCAAGCCCGGTGCGGGCCGGTCGACCGTGGTGGTGTGTCCCAGGAACCGGGCGACCTCAGCCATCTTGGGCTGCACGAAGTCGGTCACTGGCGGCATGCCGTCTCCCGGGCGGTAGAAGACCTCCAGCGACTTCTTGCCCTCGTCGCCCTTGAACATCAGGCGCCCCGACCATGCAGTCATCGTCATGGGCCTGACCACCTCGAGGTCCGTGCCGAAGATCGCGATGCGCGGCTCTCCCGACTGCGACACGTAGATCATCGGCTTGGCGCTCGGCACCACGTCCACCCGGAACCTGCCGCCGACATCCTGGCTCTGCACGATCGGGTCATTCCTGTCCCGAAGCTCCTCGAATGCAGTGAGCCTCACGTCGATGTCGTCGTCGTCGAGCAGGCTGCGCAGCCCAAGGTCCACGGACGGGTTGGACGACATGCGCCCAAGCAGCCGCACCGCCTGGACACGCACCTTCCCCGATCCGTTGCGCGCGAGGTCAAGCAGGTGCGGCACGGCGATCGCGTCATCGAGCTTGGCGCCCGCGTCGAGCGCCGCGAACCGCGGCTGCTCCTCGGGGAACGTGTAGAGGGGGCGTACCGCACCGAGGCTCTTCTTCCCGAGCGCCTGCCAGCGGAGGCTTGCGGCCGATGCCGCACCAGGGTTGTTCGTCACGCTGCGCGCCACCTGCGACGAGAGCTGCTCGATGGGCGAGGTCGTGATCGGCGTGTGCCTCAGCACCTGCACGAACTCGTCCGTGCGGCTGCGCCACGACGGGGGGACGTGGATGTCGATGAGCTCGCTGCTGCGGCCGCGTGCGGTGTCGTCCTTCTGGCCTCTCTCGCGGGGGAAGTACGAGTTGATCGCGTTGGCGATGAGCCGAGCGCGTGCGTGGCTTGGCGTGGAGAGCCGCAGCTTGACGGACATGTCGCGGGTGACCTCGCCGCCGTTGAGGATGCGGCCGCTGAGGCGGTTCACCGTGTCGACGATCTTGCCGCTCTGGTCCGCGAAGGGGTTCACCACGACCGGGCCGCGTCCCTCCGCGAGGGGACGCGCCTGCTTGCTGCCGGCGATCAGCAGGCCGGGCCGCAGGTCGCACGTCCAGAGCTTTCCGCCCTCGAGGCTGGTGGTCGCCGTACCTGGGGCGGCGTAGATGCGCAGGTCGAACTTGGTGCCCTTGGTGGCGCCGGGGCTGACGACGCCCTCGACCACCACAATGGCCGTGTCCTCGGAGTCGAGCAGCGTCTCTGGGGTGAAGTTGACCTCCGCGACGGTCGGGTCGCCCACGCCGCGCCGAGCGAGGTCCTGGATCATGTGCTGGCGCACCTCGTTGGGCGCGATCCTGCTGCCCGTGCCCTTGAGGCCCACGACGACGCCGTACGCCCGCACCACATTGGGCTCGTAGCCCACGACCATCGTCTCCGCGGCCACGGTGCCCCGCATGATCGGATCCGCATCGATCTCGAAGCTGATCGGGTCCGCGCGCGTCGTCTGCACAGTCGGGTCCGCCTTCTCGATGTTCGAGCACGCGAACGCAGCCGCAACGGCGAGCGCCGATGCGGCGCACGCCGCGAAGGAGCGCGCACGGGGCTGGCGTGGGGACTTGTCTGGAGTGGTGTCCATGGATCCGACGCGGGCAGCTCGGGACAATGAGCGCTGCAGGACTCGAACCTGCGACACCCGCCGTGTAATGGCGGTGCTCTGCCAACTGAGCTAAGCGCCCGAGTCGAGGATGGTAGCGGTCGCCCCGACCTAGACT
>VERO01000309.1 GCA_018882625.1 Phycisphaerales bacterium
GCTGTGGGTCACCGTCTTCTCGAGCGCCAACCAGCTGCTCACCACGACGATCGAGGAGAAGTCGAGCAAGGTCATGGAAGTGCTGCTCTCGGCAGTCAGCCCAAGCGAGCTGCTGTCGGGCAAGATCCTCGGACAGGCGCTCGTGAGCCTGGTCATGATGGTGATGTACGGTGGCCTCGCGGTGAGTGCGCTCGCCGTGATGACGATGCTCGACTTCCTGCCGCTCTGGCTGGCGCTGCTGTTCGTGGCGTACTTCGTGATGGCGTACTTCACCATCGCCGCGATGATGGCTGCCGCCGGCAGCGCCGTGAACGACTTGCGCGAGGTGCAGACGCTTGCTGGCCCGATCATGACTGTCATGGTCGTGCCGCTGATGCTGTGGGTGCCGATCGTGGAGCACCCCAATGGGATGCTGGCCACGATCACAAGCTTCATCCCGACGCTGACGCCTTTCATCATGGTGCTGCGGTGCGCGGCATCCTCCGACCCCGTGCCCCTATGGCAGATCATGGTCTCGCTTGTGTGGGGATTTGCGGTGACTGCAGCCGCATTCTGGCTTGCCGCGCGCATCTTCCGCGTGGGCGTGCTCATGCAGGGCAAGCCGCCCACTCCGCGGGAGCTGATCCGGTGGGCGTGGGCCCGCTGATGCGCACCCGCGCCCTGGTGCGCTGATGGCCGGCGCGCTCGAGTGGATCGTGGCCTCGGCGCCATGGATCGCGGGTGGGGCCATCGCCATGCTCGCGCTTGGCGGCATCGCATGGTGCATCGCCGGGGACCGGGCGCGCGGCCGCCGTCGATGCCCCAAGTGCTGGCATGACCTGAGCGCAACCCAAGGCCTCACCTGCAGCGAGTGCGGATTCACAGCCCGCGTAGAGGAAGACCTGCTGCGCACGAGGCGCCGCATCGGGCTTGCGGCGGCGCTGTCGCTTGGCCTCTTCGTCGCTGCGCTCGTCCTGCGCCTCCAGGTCAGCGGCGAGTCGGTGTGGTCGCTGCTGCCGGTGCGGGTGCCCATAGCGCTGCTTCCGTACATGCCGTCCCGCTCTGGCCCATCGGCCGCGGATTCCTCGATGGACTCGCTCAGGCGCATGGCGCTTGGCGGTGCGCGCGAGGACCTGCTCGAGCGGATCGCGCGCGGCGAGCTGTCGATCTCCGACATCGAGGCGATCGGGGACGCGTGCGCCGAAGGGCACGACGGCGCACGACCGGGCACGCGTCAGTGGCTGGAGGCCTATGGGGACGTGGTGTCCATGTGGCTCTCGACCGGCGAGTCAGCCTTTGCATCGCAGCCCTTCCGAACCGCGCAGTTCGATGACACACGGCCAGCGCCCCAGGAGCTCGAGGCGCTGGTTGCTCTGCAGGATGCGCGGCGGGCGCTCGCGCAGCCTGTCACGCAGCGGCTGGCCGCGCTGCCGCCGATCGTGATCCTTGAGCCTGCTCCCGCAGTCGCTGGAGCGCCTCGCATGATCTGGCTGGGCATCAGCGGGTTCATGGCCGAGGGCGGCGAGGTGCGCGTTCGGCTCACGGCGACGCCACCGGATGCGCTGGAGCCGCTTGACGGGGAAGCTCGTGAGGGTGCCGCCGCCATACCGCTCGAAGGCGATGTGCACGCCGCCGCAACAGCGCTCGAAAGCCGCCATCCCGAACCCCCGCTCCGCTCCCATGCGGGCCGCTGGATCCGGTGGATGCCATCAGGCAGCGGCGCCTCGCGCATGCCCGTCGTGCTCGGACGCGACCCCCACGGTTCGCCCGCCGAGTCAGCACCACCTGCAGCGCTCAACGTCGACGTCGCGTGGCGCATCTCGACCGACGCACCGTGGCGCCGATCATCATTCACCGAGGATCTGCCGCGGGCGGCGCCTGATGCCGACAGCTCCGCTCCGCGCGGCGTGGCCGGCGCCGAGCTCGACGCGGCCGTCGCCGGCGCATTCGAGGATGGCGTCGTGCTGTGGCAGCTCGGCGAGTACCCCGCCGCGATCCGCTTCAACACCTCCGCGACAGGCGGCAGTGCGTTCGATGGTGTCGCGATCGGGCTGCTCATCGACCTGCTGGAGGATGGCGTGGTGCGGCGCCGCACGCGGATCTGGTGGCCGGGCGGCGATCCGATGGCCGGCTCGCTCGCGGGGTGGGAGCCGCCCGAGGAGGATGTGGACGCGCTGCGCCGACTCGCGCTCGATCCCGGCAGCAGCGTGAAGTGGTCGATGCGCATCCGTTCCGATCCAGATCTTGCACGCCGCGCCGCACGCGCGGCACGGTCCGCATTCTGGGAGGGCGAGCTCACGCTGCCCATCCGCGCGCGCCCGCGCGAGGGTGCCGCGCCATCACGGCGATTCACGTTCGTCGATGCGCCAGTGGACGCACCACCGACGGCGCCATCAGACGCGTCCTCCGGCGTGCAATCAACCGCGCCGGCCGCCGCTGCGGACGCGCCAATACCATCTCGCCCGTGAGCCACGACGCGATCTGGGCACCTTGGCGGCGCAGCTACCTGCGCGAGCTCTCCGTGCGCGCGAGCGACGCCACGCGTGCGCTCGGCGAATCGAAGGGATCGCCCAACTTCCTCGCGGAGTACTGGGCACACCCCGAGCGCGACGCGCAGCAGCACGTGGTGACGCGTTCGGCGCTCGGAATGATCCTGCTCAACCGCTACCCCTACTCCAACGGTCATCTGCTTGTGGCGCTGGGCGAGCCGCGCCCGACGCTGCTCGACTACGACGCCCCGCAGCGCGCCGAGCTGTGGCGGCTTGTCGACATCGCAACCGACCTGGTGCAGCGCGCGCTCAATCCGCAGGGCGTCAACATCGGCGTGAACCAGGGTGTTGCGGCGGGCGCAGGTCTCCCCGAACACCTGCACGTGCATGTAGTGCCGCGCTGGTCGGGCGACACCAACTTCATGCCCGTGATCGGGCAGGTGCGCGTGATCCCGGATGCGCTCGATGCGATGTACGC
>VERO01000045.1 GCA_018882625.1 Phycisphaerales bacterium
CTTCGGGCTCGGGCTGACGACGGAGCGCCTGGCCTCGCTCGCTGCCGGACTCGGCTCCGACGTCCCGTTCCTTGTCCACGGGGGCAGCGCGATCGTGGGCGGGCTCGGCGACCGCATCGAGCCGCTCGCCGATGTGCCCGATGCGCACGTCGTGCTCGTGTTCCCCGAGGTGCCCTGCCCCACACCTGCCGTGTACCGGCGCTTCGACGAGCTCGGCGGCACGGGATCGAAGGTCGATGAGTCGCGCGTGCGAGCGCTTGCCGCCTCGGTGGGCGCCGCGCGCGTGCCCTCCGATGCGCCGTTCAACGACCTCGCGGCGCCGGCGCTCGACATCGCGCCGCCGCTGGCCGGGCATGTGCGTACGGTTGCGGCGATCGCCGAGCGCGATGTGCACGTCTCAGGCAGCGGATCGACGCTGTTTGCCGTCTGCGACGATCCCCTGCATGCGCAGGCACTGGCGGCCGCGATCGAGCGGCGCACTGGGCTCCCGGCTGTGGCGGCGAGGGCTGCGACCCCCGCTCCGCCTATGCTTGCGCCCGCATGATCGCGACATCTGACACCGCACGTGGGCCGGCAGGACGCGGAGGCCGCACTGACTCCCTTCCAGAAGGCCTCGATGCGACGCAGTGGTCGCAGCTCGAGCCGCTCTACCGCGAGCTGAGGGACCGGCCCGTCGGGTCCGCGGCCGACCTCGAGAGGCTCATCCTCGACCGCAGCGATCTCGATGCCGCGGCGAGCGAGGCCGAGGCGAACCTCTACATCGCGATGACCTGCCGCACCGACGACGAGGACGCGCGCAAGTCATTCCTCGCGTTCGTCGAGAATGTCGAGCCCAAGCTGCGCACGATCGGCTTCGAGCTCGACACGCGCATCAGCGGGTCGCCGCATGCGCACGCGCTCGATCAGACTCGCTACGGCGTCTACCTGCGGGCGATGCGGCAGGAGGTCAGGCTGTTCCGCGCGGAGAACGTGCCGCTGCAGACCGAGGCCACCAAGACAGACCAGGAGTACAGCCAGGTCGCGGGCGCGATGACCGTGGAGTTCGACGGGCGCACGCAGACGCTGCCGCAGATGGCGCGCTACCTCGAGAGCACCGACCGTGGCGTGCGCAAGTCCGCGTGGGAGGCGATCGCCGCGCGCCGCCTTCAGGACCGCGCGCGCATCGACGGCATCTACGACACGCTCGTGACGCTGCGCGACCAGATGGGCCGCAATGCGGGCTTCGCCAACTTCCGCGACTTCCAGCACGAGCGCCTGCAGCGATTCGACTACACGGTCGCCGACTGCCGGCAGTTCCACGCGTCGATCGAGGAAGTGTGCGTGCCGCTGATGAAGGACCTCCAGGCGCAGCGCGCGAAGGCGCTGGGCCTGGCAATGTGCAACCCGTGGGACCTCAAGGTGGACCTGCACGGCCGGCCGCCGCTGCGCCCCTTCGAGGGCGCCGACCAGCTCGTGCACCGCGCCTCCAAGGTGTTCCACCGGCTCGACGGGCAGCTCGGCACCATGTTCGACTCGATGCGCGGTGGCGGGTGCCTCGACCTCGAGAGCCGCGCGGGCAAGGCGCCAGGCGGCTACCAGTACCAGCGGCAGCGCTCGCGCACGCCCTTCATCTTCATGAACGCGGCAGGCCTCCAGCGCGACCTCATCACGATGGTGCACGAGGCGGGCCACGCGTTCCACTCGCTGCTCTGCGCCGACGACCCGCTCGTCGCCTACCGCGGCAGCCCGATCGAGTTCGCCGAGGTCGCGTCGATGAGCATGGAGCTGCTGACGTTCCCGCAGCTCGACGAGTTCTACGCGCCGCAGGACGCCGGGCGCGCCAAGCGCGACAAGCTCGAGGACATCGTGAGCATCCTGCCGTGGGTCGCGACAATCGACGCCTTCCAGCACTGGGTCTACGAGCACCCCGCGCACACGCACGAGCAGCGCACGGCCGCATGGGTGGCGCTGCACAGGCGCTTCGGCGGCGACGTCGACTACAGCGGACACCACGATGCGCTCGAGTCGGCGTGGCAGCGCCAGCTGCACCTCTTCGGCAGCCCCTTCTACTACATCGAGTACGGCATCGCGCAGCTCGGCGCGCTGCACCTGTGGCTGGTGTCGCGGCGCGACCCGGCGGCTGCGCTCGCGGGCTACAAGCGCGCGCTGGCGCTCGGCGGATCACGGCCGCTGCCTGAGCTCTTCGAGGCCGCGGGACTGCGCTTCGACTTCGGACCGGCGATGATGCGCACGCTCATCACCGAGGTCCAGGACGAGCTCTCCCGACTGCCTGCCTGAGGCAACCCGCGCATCCCGCTCCCGGCTGACGCGCTGCATTGCATCCGCACGCCGCATGGCGTCGCGATTGGTGCCCCACCCGCCTCACGACGCGCATCTGCGTACTCTTGTCCCTTCCCACTGACCCCCGCAAGCCCCTGAGGAGCCCAGTCCCGTGAAGACTCCCGTCGTCGTCTTTGGTGCCGGCAAGATTGGCCGGATGGTCGCGTACCTGCTGCAGAGCTGCGGCGACTTCGACGTGCTCTCCGTCGACTCGAGCGAGCGCCACGTCGCCGAGGTCGAGGCGCTTGCGCCAGGCGTCAAGGGCATGGTGGCCAAGTTCGACGACGCTGCCGCGATCGACAAGGCGCTCTCCGGCCGCTTCGCTGCGCTCTCGTGCGCGCCCTTCTTCTGCAACGAGCTCATCGCCACGCGCGCCAAGCACGCGCACGCGCACTACCTCGACCTCACCGAGGATGTCGCCGTCACCAAGAAGGTGAACCAGCTCGCCAAGAGCTCCAAGACCGCGTTCGTTCCGCAGTGCGGCCTTGCGCCCGGATTCATCACGATCGCCGCATGCCACGTGATGCACGGCATGCAGGACATCCACGAGGTCAAGCTCCGCGTGGGCGCGCTGCCCGAGCACCCCTCCAACGCGATGAAGTACAACCTGACGTGGTCGACCAACGGCCTCATCAACGAGTACTGCCAGCCCTGCGAGGCCGTGGTCGACGGGCAGTTCACCACCGTGCCGCCGCTCGAGCAGCTCGAGCACATCACCATCAACGGGGTCGAGTTCGAGGCCTTCAACACCTCCGGTGGCCTGGGCACCCTTGCCGAGACGATGCACGGCAAGGTGCGCCACATGAACTACAAGACGATGCGCTACCCCGGGCACCAGTCGATCCTGAAGCTGCTGCTGCAGGACCTGCGCTTCATCGATGACCGCGAGGGCCTCGCGAAGGTGTTCGAGCGTGCGATCCCCACCACGCAGCAGGACATCGTGGCGATCTACACCTCAGCCACCGGCATGGTCGACGGCCACCTCACCGAGCGCACCTTCGCGAGCATCGTGCGTCACCGCGAGATGGGCGGACATCACTGGACCGCGATCCAGATCACCACGGCTGCGGGCATCTGCGCGGTGGTCGACATGCTGCGCCAGGAGCGGCTGCCGACCCACGGGTTCGTGCGCAACGAGCAGATCTCGTTCGCGGACTTCATGGCCAACCGCTTCGGCGCGCTGTACGCGTAGCTCAGTCGTCGCGATCGCCGCCGCGCGCACGACCGCGTGGCCCCCGGTCCTCGCGCGGTCCAGGACCGGGCCAAGCCTGCATGCCAGGCGGGAGCGGAGCTGCAGCGCGCGGTCCGTCCTGCCTGGCGCGCCCGCGTTCCTGCATCTCCTTCATCGCCCCGCCACGGCCAAGCGCGATGCCAATCAGCAGGACCAGCACGCCCAACGCCACGAAGAGCCACAGGCGAATGCGGCACACGGTGCGCTCCACCTTCGCCAGCCGGTCGGCGCAGGGGCAGGTGCTGGCGTTGCCGGTGCAGCATGAGCCGCCGCTCGACTTGCAGCATGAGGCGGATGCGGATGACGTGGTCGGGGTCGTGTCGCTCATCGTGATTGCTCCTTCGGCCGTAGCCTGTCCAATGTTGATCGGCAGAGGCATCCATGGGACGCACAATCGTCCCGCGATTGGGCCAAAGTAGCGCCGGCAACCAGTCACCCGAGCAGTTTTGTGAAGCCTGAACCCCCCCTGCCGCCCTTCGATTTCCGCCGCCACGGCCACGCGATGGTGGACTGGATCGCCGACTACCTCGAGCGTGCCGAGCAGCTGCCCGTCGAGTCGCAGGTCGAGCCGGGCTGGGTGCGGGCGCAGCTGCCGCAGTCCCCGCCCACGCACGGAGAGTCCTGGGATGCGGTCCAGCGCGACATCGACCGAGTCATCGTGCCGGGACTCACGCACTGGCAGAGCCCGAACTTCTTCGCGTACTTCCCCGCCAACACCTGCGGGCCAAGCATCCTCGGCGAGCTGCTGAGCGCAGGCCTCGGCGTGCAGGGCATGCTGTGGAGCACATCGCCTGCATGCACTGAGCTCGAGACGCTGATGATGGACTGGCTTGCGGAGATGCTCGGGCTGCCCGCACGGTTCCGGTCGCCAGAGGGCGGCGGCTCGCAGGGCGGCGGCGTGATCCAGGACACCGCCAGCAGCGCAATGCTGTGCGCCGCAGTGGCCGCACGCGAGCGCATGCTGGCGCGCGATCCGCGCGCGGGGCTGCTCGTCGCGTACGCCAGCTCGCAGGCGCACTCCTCCATCGAGAAGTCGCTGCGCATCGCGGGCATCCCCGCGTCGCGGCTGCGCCTTGTGCCTGTCGACGAGCACCTTGCGATGCGCGCCGACGACCTGCGCACGATGGTCGAGCGCGACCGGCAGGCCGGGCTCGTGCCGTTCCTGTGCGTTGCTGCAGTCGGATCCACCAGCACGATGGCCATCGACCCCGTGACGCGCCTCGCGCCGATCTGCCGCGACCACGCCATGTGGCTTCACGTCGATGCGGCGATGGCCGGTGTCGCGGCCATCTGCCCCGAGCACCGCTGGGTCACCGAGGGCGCCGAGCTCGCCGACAGCTGGTGCACGAATCCCCACAAGTGGCTCGCCGTGAACTTCGACTGCGACGCGTTCTGGGTCGCCGACCGCGCCGCGCTCGTGCGCGCGCTGAGCGTGCTCCCCGAGTACCTGCGCAACTCGGCGACGGAGAGCGGCAAGGTCATCGACTACCGCGACTGGCAGGTGCCGCTGGGGCGACGGTTCCGCGCGCTCAAGCTGTGGTTCACGATCCGGCACGCAGGCATCGAGGGGCTGCAGCGGCTTGTGCGTACCCATGTCGCGCTCGCGCAGTCGCTCGCCGACCGCATGCGCGCGGATCCGCGGTTCATCGTCATCGATCCGCAGCGGCTTGGGCTCGTCTGCTTCAGGCTCGCGGCAGGATGCGAGGCGACCTCAGCGCTCGTGCGCGCGGTCAACCGCTCGGGCCGCGCGATGATCTCGTCCACGCGAGTGCCCACCACGCCTGACGGCAAGGAGCGCCAGGTGGCACGGGTCTCGATCGGCCAGACCCGGTGCACCGCCGCGCATATCGATGCCTTGTGGAACCTGCTGAGGGATACGCTGCCGCCATGATGCCACGCGTCTCCGCTGCTGCCCTCGCGCTCCTTGCGATTGGCGGCCTCTGTGCGGTAGCGCTCGCGCAGGCCGATGGGCCTTCAGCGCCCGTGCAGTCCACCCGCTCGCACGGCCAGTACTTCGAGCCGCTGCTGTCGCCGGACACGCTCATCTCGATGGCGCGCATCGGCGTGGCCGCATTCCTGGGCTGGCTGATCGGCCTCGAGCGCCAGCGCAGCACGGGCTACACCGGCGCGCGCGTCTTCGTCATCTTCACCGCGGCCGCGTGCGCGTACTGCCTGGTGGCGGAGGCCGCGATCCGTCAGGCGGGGTCGGGCGACGTGACCCGCGTGGCCGGGCAGGTCGTGACCGGCATCGGGTTCGTCTGCGCGGCCTTCATCTTCCGCGAGCACAACGCGCTGCGCGGGATCACCACATCGGTGAGCCTCTTCATGTGCGGCGCCATCGGCGTCGCGCTCGGATACGGCCTCCTCACCGAGGCGCTTGCCGCATGCATCATCACGGTGGGCACGCTGCTGCTGACGCGCCGCCATGAGGGGTCGCACCACGACGACCGCGGACAGGGCAACGGCAACGCCGCCGGGGGCGGATCCGGCGCACCGCAATCGGACGACGGCGGCGCCGCGATGCGCGCGAGGCAGTAGGCGCTACGGCGCGCGCTTCACCGTGATCAGCGCCACTTCCGCCGGGCAATTGACCCGAAGCGGGAACCACGACCCTGCACCGGTCGTCACAAAGAGATGCGACCCCGCCTCGTGGTAGAGGCCCGCACGCAGCGCGCCGCGCCCTGCCGCCCGCGCATCCGTGGGATGCCCGCCGTTTCGCATCGAGATCTGCCCGCCATGCGTGTGGCCCGCCAGCGTGAGCGCCACGCCAAGCCGCGCAGCCTCGCGGAACGCCTTGGGGTTGTGCGCCAGCAGCAGGTGCGGCGCGCCGACCTCGCGCACAAGTCCACGCACACGCTGTGCGTTGTCGCGGATCGTGGACGCCCAGTCGATGCCGCCGACCACAAGGCTGTCGCCCTTGGCGCGCAGCGGCGCGCACTCGTCCACCAGCGCCTGGATCCCTGCGCCGCGCGCAAGCCGCACGATCTTGCGCGCATCGTCGAGATGGTCGTGGTTGCCGAGCACCAGGAAGCGGCCGAGCTGCGCGCGCACGTCGCCGATGGCCTCGAACACGGGCTCGGATCCCTCGACATGCAGGTCGATGACGTCGCCCGTGCATGCGAGCAGGTCAGGCTTGGCCTTGCCGAGCGCCTCGATCACGTCGATCGCCCGCGACACAGGCATCAGGTCGCCCACATGCAGGTCGGACACATGGCCGATGCGGATTCCCTCGAACGCGGCGGGCCAGTTGGGCACGCGAAGCTCGATCTCGCGCATCGTGATCGGCGCCAGCAGGTGCCGGCGCCGCAGCGTGCCCCCGGTGACCCGGTCAGGCATCAGCGTCAGCAGCGTGTGGCGCAGCTTCGCGCGCGAGAGCCGGCCCTCGCGGCCCTTGCGGATCGCGCCCTTTCCGGCCGCGATGAGCTCGTGCAGCCGGATCGCGGGAGTGTCCGGGCGCGGATGCGCACCCGGAGTCTGGCGCGGGGGTCGTCGATGGGCCATGCGTGCGCTCGGCTCAGAACCTCACCGAGAGGCCGCCGTAGAGGCCCTGGATGCTGCCGTCCCAGTTGCTGCCGGAGCCCGGCGACACCTCGAAGTTGAGGAGGCGGTAGCCGAACTCCACGCCGACGTTTGGGGTGACATAGCCCGTGATGCCTGCACGCACGAAGACGATGTACTCGTCGCGCGTGAAGCTGGTGCCCACGCCGCCGGCCACGCCCACGTCAATGCACTTGAAGATCGGCAGCGTGCTGCCGGGGTTGATGCGCAGGTCGACACCGCCGCCAGCCTGCAGGAAGAACGCGCCGCGATCCCACGACTCCGATCCTCCGGCGGTGGAGTTGCTCGTCGAGAAGTCCGTCTGCAGCCAGCCTGCTGCGGCGATCACGTTGAAGCGCAGGTCTGCAGAGCTGCCTCCGCTGCCCGATGCCTGCGGCTTCTGGCCGCTTGGCTCGGACCACGGCGTGACCGTGTCTGCGAATGGCCGCCAGATCGTGTAGTCGAACTCCACGTTGACCATCCACGCATCGAACGAGCTCGAGAGACTGTCGCCGGCGCTCACCGCCATCGATCCATAGGTGCCAGTGACCTGCGATGTGCCTGTGCCGGAGGTCTCGAACGAGAAGCCCGAGACGCCCACTGCATAGAACCCGCCCCACGACACCCACGCCTCGCCCGTGAAGCTGGTCTCGTTGGAGTTCACCGACAGGTCGGTCTCGGCGTCGAGCGTCACGCTGCCTGGGCTCAGCTGCGTCGTGCCGCGCAGGCGCGCGAACCACGCGCCCGGGCTGATCTCGATGTGCAGCGCGTCATCCCACGGCGGGGGCATGAGCGCGCTCGCCTCGCGCTCGCTGCTCGTGGGAGTGCGACCGCCTGCCGCGCGCGCGCTGCCAACTGAGGCCGTGGACGTACTTCCCGCGGCGCCGGTTGCATCCGAACTGCCCTGCGCGAAGGTGCCCTGCTGCGCATGGGCGACGTCGGGCGAAACCATGCAAAGCAGACCCATTGCGCCGAACGCGCACGCGAAACGCTCGTACAGGCGAGAATGCACGCCGTGAGCCTACCGGAGCAGCCGCACAATCCGATGCCGCGACCTCGCGTTCGGCCCGAGAGCGCGATCTCGCTCGGCCCGCGCGCGTGGGTGGAGCCCGCCGCGCTTGAGTTCTCGTTCTCGCGCTCAGGCGGTCCTGGGGGCCAGCACGTCAACAAGACCGAGACGAAGGCGGAGCTGCGCGTCGCGGTCGCCGCGATCGGCGGACTCGACAACGCCGCGCTCATCCGCCTCGAGTCGCTTGCGGGCGCTCACCTTGTCGGCGTAGGCACCGAGACGGCGCTGCGATTTGCCGCGAGCGAGCACCGGTCGCAGAAAGCCAACCGCGACGAGTGCGTCGAGCGACTGCACGACCTCGTGCTGCGCGCATCGATCCCGCCCAAGAGGCGCCGCAAGACCAAGCCGACGCGCGGAAGCGTCGAGCGCCGCCTCGAGTCCAAGCGCCGCGACTCCGAGAAGAAGGCCCGCCGCCGCGGCGATTGACGCGGCGAACCTGGCTTTGCAACGAACGTACGCATTGATCCCGCGGACGGACCGACACGAGCCCTGGGCAGCTACGAGAGCATCCGCTGCAACTCCGAGTACAGGAGATCGGCATCAGCCTCGCAGAGCGAGACCATGCCACGTGCACCCTCAAGCAGCCTCGTGCGGCCGAGGCCGTCTCGCCTCGCGAACAGCCGGTGTGCCAGTGATCGCACATGCACGATCACCTGGTTGGATGCATGTGCGAGTGCACACTCCCGCGATATGCGCTCATCTTCCTCGCTCAGCATCGCGATGATTCGATAGAGGTCCACTGCATGGTGCCGACCGAATCCCTTGGCGGGGTCGTGGATGCGGTCCGACAGTGCCGAGAGCTTCATCAGGACATACGAGAAGGCGCACGGGATCCTCACACTGCACGCTGCAGCAGCTGCGCATTCCCGCACGTCGACCGCGAGCCAATGCGCATCCACTCCGACCGCCTCGGGAGTGTGATACGCATGCAACGCGTCGCGCCCGCTGATTCCCGCCGGCCTCGCCCGACCTGCCTTGAACTCGATTGAACTGCGTTGTGAGCCGACAGGCCCCACCAGCAGGTCAATGGTCACCTCGCGAGCACCGGTCCCCCGCCTGAACTTCAGGAACTCGGCACCCGCGACCGGAAGGAAACCGAGGACGTCCAGTGCAACCCGAACGGCTCGGGCACGGTCTGGATTCGCGATGGTGTCTGCATGCAGGAACAGGTCCATGTCCTGTGTCGTGCGTGCGCTTGGGAGCTGGTGACTTGGCACCAGGGTGCGCGCGCCGGTTGCACGCAGGTGTTCCTGCTTGAGGTAGAGCCCCAGTCCGCCCGCGATCAAGAGTCCCGCGTTGCCCCCGAGCGCCGCATCGAGGTCCACGAGGGCGTCAACCAGCGGCCTCACCGCCGGACATCCCGCAAGATCGCATCCCTTACCTGCAGTGCCATCTTGCGGTCACGCGGATCGCCAGACACATTGAGCTCGAGATAGGTCTGAACTGCCGATGCGGCGACCACACCATCGGGCGTCACAGTTGCCGCGAACAGCACGGAGGGGTCATCTATCTCCGTAATGGTGATGTCCGGGAATCGATCCTCTGGCGACCACGCGCGACCGATTGCGGCTTGAGCGCGCGTGAGATCGGCACAGTAGATGACGGGCTGGTCTGACCGCATGCCGGCCGAGTACTGCGCGACCGACGACAGCCCAGAGAGAGCCGCGCGCTCTCCCTTGAGGGCACCGAACATGGCACTGATCGGCTCGCGCCAACGTAAACGCACCGACGCCATCTCGCGCGGGTACCTGAATGATCCCGCGAGCGCATCCAGGAGCCCTTCCGGCTGCGCCAGGCGGATCGTCCCCGCCGCTCTGGATACGAAGAGGTCTTCAGCCATTCTCGCGAGTGCCTTCGACACGGTCGATAGCGCGACATCCGAGCCTCGTCTCGCGATCTCCTCCCGAATCGCACCGACAGACTCGTACTCCGCTCGGCACAAGAAGGCCCGAGGCACGATGGATGTGGCTCTGCGGTACGCGAATCGCGACGGGCGCGAGTCGGGGAAGCGATTCGGCTGGCCATCACGCCTCAGCAGCAGCGTGCCCGGGACGATGATGAGTCCGTTCCCGCTGAGGTCCATTCCTGAGACGCCGGATGCGAGCAGCGAATCGATCCGATCTGTTGAAAGGTGAGGAACAATGACCATCGGAAGCAGGCCAGCGACCTGCGCTGACTCCTGGGCGCGCATCCTCGCCTCCTCGACGACCCGGGGCGTGCTTCCGGCCCTAAGTTCGGCCAGAAACCTATGCCGCTTGCCCCCCACCCGCACCGTCACCACAAGTGCCCCCGCTCGACCCCTTCCTGATGCCGCTGACTTCGGTGCACCGACCTCCACCGCAACTCCGGCACCGAAGGTCTGGCCCAGTGCCCTCAGGAGCCGCGGCATGGTGCGGATCGACACCGGGTCCACCGAGTTCATAGTTCCAGATATTACTGTTTTCCCATGTGGGAAATACTTTAGTTAATGGAAAACCTTGGTCCTATGGATCCCGGGCGAACGCCGCCACGAGGCCGGGTCCCCGAATCTGCTGCTGATCCCCGCTCGCGGCGCCGCCGGTACAGCCGCACACTACGGATGCGGGGTGATCGGGATGATCGTGATCTCCCGATCGCCCGGTCCATAGCACCAGAACACGCGGTGCGCACCGGGCGTCTGGTTCTGGACGTATGCCTCGAACACCTTCTTGCAGCTGTCGAATGGACTCTCGATCGACGAGTACTCGTGGGTGCGAAGACCAGGATGCCTCGGATCGGTCCGGAGCAGGCGAACGCACCTCTCCACCTGCTTGAAGAGTCCTTGGTCTCGGCTCGACTTCAACGTCCCGTCACGTATCCGCCCCGCCATCGATGCTCTAGCTGCCGACCCGAGCTGCTGGAACACCGATTCGGCTTCGAGTGTCCATCGGCACCTGAAGGCCATCACTCATCCTACAGCCGGTCAGCCAGCTTGCGCGCCGCGGCGAGGTCTGGACCCTTCATGGCGAGGGCCTTTTTTTGCTTGGGCGAGTCCGCGCCGGACGGACGCGAGGGCTTCCGGATTGGCGTACAGCCATGCTTCGGTCTCTGGGATGACCCGTGCGAGCCGAACGACGAGCTCATCGCCGCGCTGCTCCACGATGACAGTGCGATTCTTGAAGGCATCCCCAAGCGTGAGACGCCCCTTCGAGTCGGTGTTCCGGGTGGCGACGTGATCTGGAGTGGCCATGGCATCAGTGTTGCCCACTTTCCCGCTGTGGGCAAGTGGATGCATACTGAGCATGACCACTCCGGGGGCCGCGCCCGGGACCGGGATGTGCTGGGACATGATTGCCACGGGCACATCCTCGTGCGCACTCAGGTTCCCGCGTCGCGCCATGCCCGAAGTTCGGGAAGTTTCCCCGGCGTGAAGGCAGCCGTCGACGCCGCGGACCTCACCGCCATGCTGGCTGCGGGGGAATCCGGCGGAGAGTGACGGGACGTAACCCAGTACCTTGCTGTCCATGCCGGCGGTGGATCACTTTCCGAGCACCCATGGGACATGGCTTTCGGCGCACATCGACACGATCGTGCGCGCAGAGCTTGAAGATGGCCGAATGACAGCAGGCGCAGTGCGGGCGGATGTATCGCAAGCCCGCCGTGCGCTGCGCGAGCACCTGATGCACAGGTATGCCCAGGCGCTCACCGCATACGTATCTGCCTCCCACTTCAGGCAGCTCGGGGAAAGAGACGATCTTGTGGGCGGCTTCTTCGCACGCGTGCTTTCCGATGACGAGTTCATCCTGCGCTGGCGCCAGAGCGGCCTGCCGCTGCGCCGGTGGCTCATGAATGGGATGAGCTTCCACTGCCGCGGCATCGCACGTGACCTTGCGCGCGAGCGTGGCCGCACGATTGGCAAGTCGCCGTCCGGCGACTCGATAGGCGGCAGCATCGGGCTGGACGAGCTCGCCGAGGAGTCGAGGCATGAGGCCTCGCGCGCGTTCGACCGTGCGTGGGCACTCGCGCTGGTGAACGATGCGTATGCGCGGGTGCAGCAGATGCTCCGGGACGAGGGCCGCGCGGAGGATGACGCCGTGCTGCGCATGCATGTCATGGAGGGGATGACGTACGAGCAGGTCGCCGGCGCGCTTGGCCTCTCGCGGCAGGACTGCTTCAACGCGATGCGGCGCATCGCTGCTCGGGTGCGCGCGACCCTCGGCGACCTGCTGCTCGACGAGGGCGTGCCCAAGTCCGCGCTCGACACCGCGATCGCGGATGTCATGCGCCTGATCGAATCGCGCAGGTAGGCCGGCCGAATGCGGCGCAATCAACGGGGAATTCGTCGCACGCAGCCCCGGCCTTCGGATTGGTGTGTCCATGACCGAGCATTGCCCGCCGGATGACTGCCACGCGGGCCACGAGCTGACTCCACTGCAGGCGCGCGCGCTCCTGGCGCTGGTGATCGACTGTGCCCTGCCGGATGCGCCGCTACCCGGCGCGCCGGGTGCTGACGCACGTCAATCATCGGCCGCCCGCGCCGATGCTGCGAACACGCGGGGTTCCGGCGGCATCCCAAGGCAGGCCCTGTACTTCTGCACGCTCGCGATGGTGCTGCTGGGATTCAGCCGCGCAGATTCAGTTTCGGCCCCGATCGATGAATCGCCGCGCAATGAATTTTCGATTCGCGCATCGAACGGCAGCCCGTCTCGCGGATCAGTTCTGTCCCACCCGCCTGTTGTCCGTCAGGACTCGATATCCGATCAGGAGCATCAAATGGCAGCCCTCTGCAACCCCATCGTCGCGGTAGTTTCAGCATTGGCTCCAATTGCGTCCATTGCGGCACCCGCCA
>VERO01000046.1 GCA_018882625.1 Phycisphaerales bacterium
ATCCTGTACAGCGTGGTCTACATGCCGACGCTGAGCCTCTCCAACTCGATTGCGATGGCCAACCTTCCCGACTCCACGAGGCAGTTCCCGCGCATCAGGGTGTGGGGCACGGTCGGATGGATCGTCGCCAGCGCGGCGTTCCCGCTCATCTGGCTGCAGACGGATATCCGGTTCAGCGCGCTGCCGTGGTTCCTTGTGGGCACGGAGAAGGGCAACGCCATCCCGCTCATTGCGGATGCGCTGCGCGTGTCGGGGTGGATCAGCATCGCGTACGGCGTGTTCGCGTTCACGGCGCTGCCGCGCACCCCGCCCAAGGGCGCATCGCCGCATCCGTTTGCGTTCGTCGAGGCATTCGGGCTGCTCAAGCACCGCGCAGTGCTCGTGCTCGCGCTTGCGGCGATGGCCATCTCGATGATCCACAACGTGTACTTCCTGCGCACCGCGCCGTGGCTCACCACCGTCGGGTTCACGAGCGCCAACGCGCCGGCGGCGATGACGGTCGGGCAGGTGGTGGAGATCGCCACGCTGGCGGTGCTCGGATGGTTCATCGCGAAGCTCGGCCACAAGTGGGTGCTCGTGATCGGCGCGCTGGCGTACATCCTTCGATTTGCGGACTTCGCCACGACGACAGGGTCTGTGCAGTGGCTCGCCTACGTGGGCATCGCGCTGCACGGATTCTGCTACGCGTTCTTCTTTGCGGCAGCGTTCCTGCTTGTGGACCGCGTGGCGCCGCGCGATGCGCGCCACTCCGCGCAGACGGCATTCGGCATCGCCATCCTGGGGATCGGGCCGATTCTCGCGGGCCTCTACAACGGGTGGCTTGACGTGGTGGGCGGCATGCCTGCGGCAGATCCCGCGTCGTCGAGCATGCCGGGTCTGGCGTCAGCCGCCAACGGCATCGCCTCGTGGTGGCAGGGCATGCTCGTCCGGGCGGGTGTGGAGATCACCCCGGGTGAGCTGAGCTGGCCTGCGGTGTGGTGGACTCAGGCTGCAATCGCCGCCGTGGTGTTCGTGGCGCTGCTGGCCCTGATGCCCTCGCGCGTGCCGGACGGGGACCGCTAGAGGGCATGGCGCGGCGCCGCAGCCGGCGCATTCCGCGCCCGCTTGCCCGGTCTCGCGCCGCGCACGTCATCCTGCCGCGAGGCGCTGCTCGGACTCCCACTCGGGGTGGATCGGGAGCTTCGCCTCCTCGCCGGGGATGACGAGGCTCGCGATGGGGGTGCCTTCCTTCACCGGCTCGCCCTTGAGCGTGGTGATCGAGAAGGTCTCCTGCTTGGATTCGTGCTCGGCGAGCGCCTTCTCGAGCGCATGCCGCGTCGCCTCGGGGATCTTCGCCCAGCTTTCGCGTCCGCGGCACTTGGGGAACTTCGAGCAGCCGAGCCATGGGCCGCGCTTGCCCGAGCGGAGGTTCATCGGCGCGCTGCACTTGGGGCAGGGCAGGTCGGTCACGAGCGGGGGAGGCGACGGGAACTTGATGCCGCCCTTGCGGTCGATGTTGAGGACGAAGTCCGTGGCACGGTTCTCGCTCGTGAGGAAGTCGCCGAAGCGGCCGGTGCGCAGCACCATCGCGGCGCCGTCCACCGGGCAGCGCAGGTCGACCTTCTCCGGAAGGAGCGGCTTGCCGTGGCGGTTGACCGGTGCGGCGTACGAGCACGCCGGCTGCCTCTTTGGCTTCTTGGGCTTGGAGGCCTTCGACTTTGCCTTCGTGCCCGCCTTCGCCGGCGCCTGGGGCACCTCAACCTGCTCGCGGTAGCCGGAGCACGAGAGGAACCGTCCCACCTTGCCGAGCCGGTACTCGCAGCGTCGGCCGCACATCGGGCACGCGTAGGGAGAGGGCACTCCTGCAGCCTTGACGTGGCTCGTGTCCGCGGCCTGCAGCCCGCTCACGACGCTCCTGAATGGACGGTAGAAGCGGTCGAGCATCGTGCGCCACTCGAGCTTGCCCTCGGCGATCTCGTCGAGCTCGGCCTCGACGCGGCGCGTGTACCCGATGTCCATGAACCCGTCCCTGAAGGGGTCCACCAGGAAGTCGCACACGGCCATGCCGATGTCCGTCGCATGGAATGCGCGGCTCACCTGCTCCACGTACTTGCGCTCCTCGATTGTGTTGATGATCGACGCGTACGTGGAGGGGCGGCCGATGCCCTGGCGCTCGAGCTCTCGCACGAGGCTCGCCTCGTTGAAGCGAGATGGCGGGCTGGTGAACTTCTGCTGCGGGTCGATCCAGAAGGGGGCCATCTCCTGGCCCTCGCGCAGCGGCGGCAGCTCCTGGTCCTCGCCCTCGCCGCGGATGCCGGTGACGGTGTAGCCGTCGAAGGTCTGCACGCGGCCGCTTGCCTTGAAGACCGCGCCGGTGGGCCTGTCGCTGCGCTCGAGGAGCACCGATGTCGAGTCGTACTGGGCATCCGCCATCTGGCAGGCCACGAAGCGCTGCCAGATGAGGTTGTAGAGCTTCCACTGCTCGTCATCGAGCGCGCCGCGCAGGCTCTGTGGGGTGCGCCTCACGTTGGTCGGCCGGATCGCCTCGTGCGCCTCCTGCGCGCTCTTGTTGCTGCTGCCGTAGAAGCGCGGCTTGTCGGGGAGGTACTTCGGCCCGTACTCCGCCGAGATGAAGTCGCGCACGGACCCGAGCGCCTCGCCCGAGAGGCTGGTGGAGTCGGTACGCATGTAGGTGATGAGGCCCACGATGCCCTCTCCCGGGACGGTGAGCCCCTGGTAGAGCGCCTGCGCCACGCGCATAGTGCGGTCCGTGCCGAACCCGAGCGCGTAGCTGGCGCTCGACTGCAGCGTGCTCGTGATGAACGGGGCGCGCGGCCTGCTGCTGGTTCCCGTGCGTTCGACGCTGCGCACCCGGTAGCGGACGCCTGCGCCGACGGTGCCGCGCACCGTGCGCTGCCAGCGCGCGAAGCCGACAGCCTCGCTGTCCTCGCGCAGGTCGACGCTGACGGACTCGAGACCAACGGCCTCGGCGACGGCGCGGACGCGCGTGACGAGATCTTCGCCCGCGCTGTAGAAGGAGGGACGCTGAGGGATGGGCCGCTCCCGGGTGGTTGGCTTGCCGCCCTGGGGGTCGGGCTCGCTGACCGTCTCCTTCGGCACTGAGCGGCCAAGCTCGAAGCGGGCGCCGCCGACCTCAACCAGGTCGCACTCGATCCCGCCTCGCTCCGCCAGCCAGTGCGACTGCTCCTTCAGGCTCGGGCCCTTGCCGCGCTCGTCGCGGCGCGCGACGAACGAGCCCCACTCCTTCGCAAGCGCCGCAGACCGCGACGGCTCCGCGGTCATCGCCGCCTCCACCTTCCAGTACTCGTCGGGCTGGAAGGCGCGGATCTCGCGCTCTCGGTCCACGATCAGCCGCAGCGCGACGCTCTGGACGCGTCCCGCGCTGAGTCCGCCCGCCACCTTGCGCCAGAGCACGGGGCTCACCATGTAGCCCACGATGCGGTCCAGGATGCGACGCGCCTGCTGCGCGTCGACGCGGTTGGTGTCGATGGCGCGCGGCTGGCTGAATGCCTTGAGGATGGCGGTGCGCGTGATCTCGTCGAACTCGACCCGCTTGGCCTTCGAGGGCTCGACCCCGAGCAGCTCGGCGAGGTGCCACGCGATCGCCTCGCCCTCGCGGTCAAGGTCCGTGGCGAACCAGATCTCGCTGGCCTTCTTCGCGAGCCTCTTGAGGTCGCTGACCTGCGACTTGCGGTCGTCGCTCACGACGTACTCGGGCTCGAACCCGTGGTCGAGGTCGACGCCAGGCACAGGCTGCTTGACGCCCTTGGGCGCGCGCTTGGGCAAGTCGCGGATGTGGCCCTTCGACGCCTCCACGCGGTAGCCCGAGCCGAGGTACTTGCCGATCGTCTTGGCCTTCGCGGGGCTCTCCACGATCACGAGGCGGTATCCGCCGCCTGCATCGTCGTGCTGGTCGTCTGCCGTGTCGCTGGCGGCGGCGGCGCGCCGCGCAGGTGATGATGTCCGTGACTTGGCCATGCAGTGGGCGGAAGGAGAGCTGCGAAACCCGGGCGCGTCAAGGCGAAGATCGGTCCGCAGGCTCAATTTGTGCAGATTTCGGGATACAGGACCTCGCCAACGCGCGTGCGTGTGCGCGTGCGTGCGCGATCGCGCGCACGCGTGCGAGCATGCACAGGCGCGCTTACGCGCGCGAGATCGAGCCGGCCACCTGCGCGGCGATCTCGGCGGTGCCTAGCGCGGGTCCGGGCTCGAACCACGCGCTGCCGGGAATGCCGCTGAAGCGGCGCAGCCACGTGCGCTGCTGCCGCGCAAGCCTTCGCGTGCGCACCTTGATCGCCTCGGTCGCCTCGTGAAGCGAGCACCACCGGTCGAGGTACCTCGCGAGCTCGCGGTAGCCGACGGCCTCTGCGGCCTGGCGCCCGAGGTCGCCGCGAGCGCGCAGCGCGCGCACCTCATCGACGAACCCGTCCTCGATCATCGTCCCCACGCGCGCATTGATGCGCCGCGCGCTCTCGGACACGGACGGCATCAGGCCCACCGCGCGCCATCCCTCCTCGAGCGCAGGCATGCTCGACTCCCACTGCACCTGCAGCGCGCTGATCGGGGATCCAGTCAGCTCCAGCACCTCCAGCGCCCGGATCGTGCGGCGGATGTCGTTGCGGTGGATGCGCCGCGCCGCCGCAGGGTCGCTGCGCTCGAGGCGCTCGCGCAGCTCGTCCCGGGCGAGCGTGCCCAGGCGCGCCCGGATCTCCGGCGATGCGGGAGGGCCCTCGAAGAGCCCGCTCACGAGCGCCTGCACGTAGAGGTTCGTGCCGCCGGTGACCACAGCGACGCTGCCCTCGGCACGCAACCGCTCGATGTGCGCGCGCGCTCCACGCAGCCACTCCTCGACGGTGAACCCGCTGCCGTACGGGTCTGCGACATCGATCATGCGGTGAGGCACCTGCGCGCGCTCGGCGCGCGACGGCTTGGCGGTGCCGATGTCCATGCCCACGTACACCTGCATCGAGTCCGCCGACACGACCTCGGCGCGCACGCCGCGTGACGCGAGCATGCCCGCCAGAGCAAGCGACAGCGCGGTCTTTCCGCTCGCGGTGGGGCCAAGCAGGAGGATCGCGCTCACGGGTCCGGCCATGCCGTGATGTGTACCCTGACCGCGTCATGCCTCACACGATCGACCTGGTGGACCCGCGGGGCAAGCGGGTGTTCATCCGCGCGGACTTCAACGTGCCGCAGGCCGAGGACGGCCGCATCACCGATGACCGGCGGGTCCGGCTGACCGTGCCGACGATCGAGTCCGTCCTGTCGCGCGGGGGCAGCGTCGTTCTCGCAAGCCACCTCGGCCGCCCGGAGGGCACGGGATTCGAGGCTGACGGCTCGCTCGCGCCTGTGGCCGCGCGGCTGCGCGAGCTCTCGCCGCGACTCAAGGGCCTGCGCATGGGCGGACAGCTCGCGAGCGACGACGCGAGCCGCGCGGCGGCTCTGGCGCTGAAGCCCGGCGAGTCGCTGCTGCTCGAGAACCTGCGGTTCGAGAAGGGCGAGAAGAAGGGCGATCCCGCCTTCGCGGCGCGCCTTGCGGACCTCGCGGACATCTACGTGAACGATGCCTTCGGGTGCTCGCACCGCGGCGACGCGTCGATGCTGGCCCTTCCGAAGGCGATGCGCGCGCAGGGCAAGCCGTGCGTGGCGGGCATGCTGCTCGAGCGGGAGATCAAGTTCCTCAGCGGCGTGATCGAGAGCCCAGTGCGCCCCTTCGCCGCGATCGTCGGCGGGGCGAAGGTCTCCGACAAGCTGGCGGCGCTGCGCAACCTCTGCCAGCGCGTCGACACGATCCTGGTGGGTGGCGCCATGGCCTACACGTTCCTCAAGGCCAGCGGCGTTGCGGTCGGCCGCAGCCGCGTGCAGGACGACATGCTCGACGAGGCGCGGTCGATCCTGGCGCTCGCGCGGGAGCGCGGGTGCCGCATCGAGCTTCCCACGGACCATGTGTGCGCCGATGCGCTCGCGGCCGGCGTGGCGACGCGCGTGTGCGTCGGCGCGATCCCCGACGGGCTCATGGGGCTCGACATCGGCCCAGACACCGTCCGCCGGTACTCGGAGCTTGTCGCCGGCGCGTCGACGATCCTGTGGAACGGGCCGGTGGGCGCCTTCGAGACGTCGCCCTTCGATGCGGGCACGGTCGCGCTCGGGAAGGCCGTCGCCGCGGCTACCGCGCGGGGCGCGATCTCGGTCGCAGGCGGCGGCGACACGGCGGCAGCGGTGGAGCATGCCGGGCTTGCCTCCGGATTCAGCCACATCTCCACAGGCGGGGGCGCCAGCCTGGAGATGCTCGAGGGCAAGCGGTTCGAGTGCATCGACGCGCTCGACGCGTGAGGAGATCCGCGGCGCTGAGCGCGTATCATCGGGGTCCGCAGGCTGCAGCGCCCGCGCCACCCCCGAGGACACCATCCATGCGACCCATCACCATGTCGTTGACGATCTCGCTCGCCGCAGGCCTCGCGGCACTCTCCGGAGTCGCCGCCACGGCGCTCGTCGAGCCCTCGGCCATCGCGGTGCAGAGCGAGGACAAGCTCAAGGTCGGTTCGGACGCGCCCAGCATCGACGGCCTCAGCCTCGTCCAGGGCACCCTGTCGGACAAGCCCCAGGTGCGCGTGGTCGAGTTCTGGGCGACATGGTGCGGTCCGTGCAAGGCATCGATCCCGCACATCAATGACATGCACAAGTCGATGCGTCGGCGCGGCCTCGAGATCATCGGCGTCAGCGACGAGAAGCCCGAGGTGGTGGCGAACTTCCTGCGCCTGCAGGGCGAGCGCATGAGCTACATCGTGGCCGTCGATCCCGAGAAGAAGATCGCGGAGCGATTCATGCAGGCTGCCGGGAAGTCTGGCATCCCGTGCGCCTTCGTCATCGGGCCCACCGGCAAGGTGGTGTTCATCGGGCACCCGATGGACGAGGAGTTCGATCGCGCAGTCCGTCTCTCGCTCGATGGCCGGTACGACCCGGCCATCACGAGGAAGGCCGAGCCCATCCTGGCTGCGGCTCGGCGAGCGGCCGGCGTGCGCAACTTCACCGAGGCCTACAGGCGCTTCGACGAGGCGATCGCGCTCTCGCCGGTGGTCATGTACGACACTGCCGCGGAGCGATACCGCACGATCCTGGCCGAGGAGAGGAACGAGGAGGCTGCCCGCGCCTACGCGCGCCGCATGCTGGGCATGTACGACAACGACGCTCCCGCGCTGCGCGACCTGGCGCTGATGCTGGCGACGGACGCGTCGCTTCCCTCCAACGACGTCGAGACTGCGCAGGCGGTGGCCGACCGGTTGAGCGCCATCGCGCAGGCAGGCGATCCTGATGCGTTCAGGGTGTCCGCTGCCGTCGCGTACGCGAAGGGAGACTTCCAGGCGGCGTCGGAGCTGCAGCGGAAGGCCTGGAGGATCGCGCCGCCGGAGGCGAAGGCCGACTACAAGTCCGCGCTCGATGCGTACGACTCTGCAGTGAAGCAGAACAAGCGCGTGGCTGTGCCCGCCGGGGCGGGCGCGCAGCCCGGCACCACGCGCGACACCTCCACCCAGACCTCGCCGGCGCGCGGCCAGTCCTGAGGCCCGACGCAGATGCCCGCCGCACTGGCCCGCCGCGGAGCGGGGCTCTTTCGCGCTCCGCCCGCCAAGGCTCCCCTCGTCGGGGCGTCCGTGCTCTCGGCTGACTTCTGCCGGCTCGCCGACGAGACGCGCGATGCCCTGAGGCGCGGCGCTGACTTCATCCACGTCGACGTGATGGACGGGCACTTCGTGCCCAACCTCTCGATGGGGCCGGCCATCTGCGCAGCCGTCAGGCGCGCTGCGCCTAAGGCCTGGGTGGACGTGCACCTGATGGTGACGGATCCCGCGGACTTCATCGAGCCATTCGCGGAGTCCGGCGCGAACCACATCACGTTCCACATCGAGGCGGTGCCCAGCCCGCAGCGCCTCATCCGCAGCATCCGCGCCCTCGGATGCTCCGCGGGGATCGCGCTGAACCCCGACACGCCATCCTCGGCGCTCGGGCGCGCCGTGCGCGAGGCTGACCTCGTGCTCGTGATGAGCGTGCATCCCGGATTCAGCGGCCAGTCGTTCATCGCGGACGTGCTCCCAAAGGCGCGCGACATCGCCGATGCGCTCCGCCCGTCGCAGCGGCTCGAGATCGATGGGGGAGTGAACCCCTCCAATGCGGCAGACTGCGTGGTCGCGGGCATTGACACGATCGTGGCGGCATCGGCGATCTTCGGAGCGCGCGACCGCACGGCCGCGATCCGCGGCCTGAAGCAGGCCGGTGCCACACGCACGAGCCTGCGCTGGCCGGGCAGGTCGCGCTAGGATCCCGCCATGGCTGAACGCGCCGCCGAGCGCACCTGGGACCAGGTCGAGACGCTCGCGCCGAAGAAGGCAGTGCCGGAGGGGCTGTGGACGCAATGCCCGGAGTGCGGCGAGTCGCTCTTCCGCAAGGCGCTCGAGCAGAACCTGCACGTGTGCATGAAGTGCGACCACCACATGCGCATCTCGGCGCGGCAGCGCGTCGAGCAGCTCCTCGATCCGGGAACGTTCGAGCCGATGAACGCGACCATGTCGCCGATGGATCCGCTGTCGTTCGTGGACATGAAGCCCTACCGGGAGAGGATTGCGCAGGCCCAGAGGCAGACCGGCGAGAACGACGGCGTGCAGACGGGCGCCGGCTTCATCAAGGGCCGCAAGGTCGTGGTCGCCGCGCTCGACTTCACCTTCCTGGCGGGATCGATGGGCAGCGTCGTGGGCGAGAAGGTCACCCGCGCGATCGAGCACGCCACCGACCATGCGGTGCCGGTGATCGTCGTCTCGTGCTCCGGCGGCGCGCGCATGCAGGAGTCTGGCTTCTCGCTGATGCAGATGGCCAAGACCAGCGCCGCGCTCGCGCGGCTCGATGACGCCGGCGGGCTCTTCATCTCGGTGCTGACGGACCCGACCACCGGAGGTGTGACGGCGAGCTTCGCCATGCTCGGTGACGTGATCATCGCCGAGCCGCACGCGCTCATCGGTTTCGCGGGACCGCGCGTCATCCGGCAGACGATCCGCCAGGAGCTGCCCGAGGGATTCCAGACGAGCGAGTTCCTGCTGGCGGCGGGCTTCATCGACCGCATCGTGCACCGCGCCAACCTGCGGAGCGAGATCTCGAGGTTCATCGACTTCTCGGGCACGTGAGCACGCGCACGCGCGCCACCGCAGAGGCCTGGGGCCTTGCCGCTGCGCATGTCGCGCTGTGGATCGCCTCGTACCCGCCGCACGGGTGGTGGGCCCTCTCGCTGGTCGCGTGGGCGCCGCTGTGCGTGCTGTCGGTCCGGGACTCGAGGCGCTGGGCCCCGTGCATCGCCGTGGGCGTCACGTCCTTCGCGGGATGGATGTGGATGCAGCGCTTTCTCGCCGACATCAGCGTGGCGGGCTATCCCGCGCTCGGGATCTACATGGCGCTGTGGTCGGTGCTGTCATTCGCGCTCATGCGGCGGATCGCGGTGCGCGGCCCCAGCTCGCGCCTGCCTCTGGCGCTCAGCGCGCCGTGTGCCGTCGTGGCGATCGAGTGGCTGCGAGGGGTGGTCGTGCTGGACGGCTATCCCTGGTACCACGCTGGCCACCCGCTGGTCGATGCGAGCCTGATCGCGCAGGTGGCGGACATCAGCGGCGCCAGCATTGCCAGCGTGATCGCCGTCGCGTGCGCTGGCGCTGTGGCGGACGTTCTCCATGCGCGCTCCCGGGGACGCGGGGCGGCGCTGGCGGGGGTCGCCACCGCGATGGGCCTGCTCTGCGCGGCGACGGCGTACGGCATTTGGCGAAGCTCCCAGGCAGGGGCTGCGGCGCGCCCCGGTCCCGTGGTGCTCGCGGTGCAGACGAACGTCCCGATCGACAACAAGATCGGCTGGACGCGTGACCGCCAGGAGGCTGACCTCGCGCAGTTCGTGAAGGTCACGCTTGGACTCGAGGGTGAGGCGCGTGCGCGCGGCGAGCGCATCGACCTGGTGGCGTGGCCTGAGACCATGCTGCCCGGGCTCGGGCTTGAGCCCGACGCGGTCAGGACGCTTGTCGACGGGAACTGGTGGCCGGGAGACCGCTTCGCGAGGGTTCCGCAGCTCCTTGCCGACCGCATGGGGATCCCCGTGCTTGTGGGAAGCCCCGCCTACCTCGGGCTTCGCGCGGAGGACGGCCGCTGGGCGTGGGACCGCCACCACAACAGCGCGTATCTCGTGAGCCCCGGGAGCGCTGCGCACGTGCGCGTCGACAAGATGTTCCTGACGCCGTTCGGCGAGACGATGCCGTACATCTCGCGCTGGGAGTGGCTCGAGCAGTCGCTGCTGGACTTCGGCGCCCGAGGGATGACATTCGACCTCGATCCCGGCGATGCGCCGGTGCGCATCGCGCTGCCGATCGCCGATGGCGGCACAGCCCGCATCGCCGTGCCGATCTGCTTCGAGATCACGGTGCCTCGCGTGGTGCGCCGGCTCGTGTGGTCTGGTGGCCGGCGCGAGGCCGATGCGCTGGTGAACCTCACCAACGACGGATGGTTCGGCTCGTACGACGCCGGCCGCGAGCACCATGGGCTGGTCGCACGATGGCGCGCCATCGAGAACCGCGTGCCGATCGTGCGCGTGGCCAACACGGGAGTCAGCGAGGCCTTCGACTCGCTCGGCCGCCCCGTGCCTGGCGCACGCTGCGAGCCTCGCGTCGATGGCGGCTTCGTCGCGGAACTGCCGCTCGATGCCCGGACACCTCCCTATGCCGCGCTTGGCGACATAGCATCGCCGGCGATGACCGTCGCCGCCGCCGTGATGCTCCTGGCCACACGCAGGCCTGCGCGCGGCCACAGGGTCAGTCCCGGCACAGGGGAACCTGCGGGGCCCTCACCAGGCCGCGGGGCTGCATCGGTGGCCCTGTCGGCGATCGCGCTCGTGTGCGCGGCGGGCTGCTCAGGCGGGGCGAAATCCAGCGCGCCCGAGCACACCCAGATGTGGGGATCGCGGCAGCTGAGCACGACAGACCGCGGCTCGGCAGGCATGGCGACGCCTGCGGGATCGCGCATCGTGCCGGCCACGGGTGCCGAGGGACGGGAGCTGGCGCTGTCGATCCTGATGCAGGCGGTGCGCTCGCCGGACCCTTCGCAGCGCGCGAACTCGCTCGAGGCGCTCTCGGGCGAGCGAGCGGCGCTGCTTGAGGTCCTGCGCGAGTCGCTCGGCGACCCCAATCGAGGTGTCCGGTTCGCGGCATGCATGTGCGCAGGACGCGCGCGCATGGAGTCGATGGGGAACCTCATCGAGCCGCTCGCGCTGGACGAGAGCGGATCGGTCCGTGCGGCGGCGCTGTTTGCGCTGTCGAGGATGGGCCGGAAGGTCGATCTGACTCCGCTGGCGTCGCTCGCGATGAGCGAGGATCCCGAGATCCGCGGCAATGCCGTGCTGGTGCTCGGCGAGCTTGGCGACAGGAGCGCCGTGGCGCTCATCGAGTCGGTCGCCGGCAGGCCCCTGAAGTCAGGCGATGGCATGCGGGCGAAGATCGTCGACCTCCAGTGCGCCGAGGCGCTCGCGAAGCTCGGGCAGCGGCAGGCCCTGGATCCGATCCGTGCGGCCCTCTTCGCGCCGAGCGAGCAGGCGGAGCTCATCGCGCTGGCGTGCCAGATGGTGGGCGAGATCCGCGATGAGGGTGCGCGCGGTGCGCTGATGAGACTGTGGAACGCCGATGGGGCCTCGATGCGGCCGCCGGAGATCCGGCTCGCGGCGGCCACTGCGCTCGCGCGGCTGGGCGAGCCTGACATGCGTCCGGTGCTCGTGATGAGCCGGCTTGTGGCGAACTCGCCGGATCCATTCATCCGGGCTCAGGCCGCGACCGCCTTGGGGTGGATCCCCACCCTCGAGGCCCAAGCGCTTCTGGCGCCCATGCTTCGGGACCGAAACCCCTACGTCCAGGTTTCCGCGGCTGGCGCGTGGCTACGAAGCGACGCCCTTCGGGGGCGCGGGCAGGAGATGCGTCGCCCGCTCCCGGGGCTCGATTCCGGCCCCGCGGGCGGTACGGCATCGATGCCGGTAACTGGCGGCTGATTGACATCGGTCGTCGCACTCCGGTACAAAACCACATTCGGGTCGTGCGGCATGCGACTGCACGGCCCATCAAGTGGCGACCCCGTCACGCCTGGAAACACACCGTGCACATCATCACCAAGATCTTTGTCGTGTTGGTCTCGCTGCTCGCGGTCGCCATTGTGCCGCTCGCGGTCGTCCAGAGCCAGAACCAGGCTGCCCTCAAGCAGAGCATCCAGGACCGCGATGCCTCGCTATCGGGGCTCCGCCGTGACCTTGACGCCGAGCGTGCGCTCCGGTCAAAGACGGAGAACGAGCTGCAGATGCAGGTGCGGGACCTCGACGGCGAGAAGTCGCGCCTGGCTGCCGATGTGGCCCAGCGGGATGCGCGCGTGAAGGGCCTCGAGTCCGAGGTCGCCCAGATGCGCATTGCGCAGGCGACGATCCAGCAGCAGGTGGCGGTGCTGGCGGAGACTGACCGCACCAAGACCGAGCTGACCGTCACCCTCAACGACGAGCTCGAGAAGATGCGCGGCCGGCTGGCGGATGCCGAGAAGATTCGGATCGATCTCGAGCGGCGCGTCACGAAGGCGGACTCCGACCTCGAGGTTGCGCAGAGCGCCATCCGCGACCTCAAGGAGCAGATGGCCGCACTCGAGGAGCTGAAGGCCACCGCGGACCAGCGTCTGTCGCAGTACGAGGGCCGCTTCGGCAGGCTCGCGGACTCGTCGACCACCGGCCCCGGCGCGCCCGCATCTGCGGGAGTCCTTCCCGGGAGCGGCGGGGCGTCGGCGTTCGTGGATAGGGATGTGGTGGCCCGGGT
>VERO01000047.1 GCA_018882625.1 Phycisphaerales bacterium
GCAGCACACTGATCACGTTGGCGTCCGTGGCCACCTCGACGCGGAACTCCTCCCACCGAGGCGTGCCATCAGGCGTGTCCTGCCTCTTGATCCGGACCGTCAGGGGGCGCTTGGCGGAGGTGTCGTTGGCGTTGGCGACCATGGGAGCGAAAGTGTATGCACGCCCGGCAGCGACGGTCATTCTGTGCAGGGTGCGGGGGGCCGGGGTCGATACTGCCACCATGTCGGCGTGGCTGAGGCTCATCCGTCCAGGCGACTGGACGAAGAACGTCTTCGTGCTCGTGCCCATCGCGTTCTGGATGGCGGGCGACGACCGTCCGGATGACGGCACGGGCCTGTGGACCCTCGCCGCAGGCGTGCTCTGGATGTTCGCGGCCTTCTGCCTTGCGGCGAGCGGCTTCTACGCGATCAACGACTCCATCGACGCGGGAAGCGACCGCGCGCACCCCGTCAAGCGCACGCGGCCCGTGGCCAGCGGCGCGATCGGCCAGGTGCAGGCGCTCGTGGTCGGGCTTGCGCTTGTGGCAGGATCGCTCGCATGCGCGGCTGCGGTGTCGAAGGCTGCAGTCGCTGTGCTTGCGGCCTACGCGGCGCTGCAGGTCGCGTACAACCTCGGCCTCAAGCGCATCGCATTCGTAGACGTCACGTGCCTTGCCGTGGGGTTCTGCCTGCGCGCGGCGGGAGGGGCGATCGCCATCAATGTCGCGATCTCGGTGTGGCTGCTGCTGTGCGTCTTCTTCCTGACGCTGTACCTGGGCTTCATGAAGCGCCAGTGCGACATGGTCAGCGCCGGCCGCGAGGGAGCGGCATGGTCCACCTCGGCCCCGTACCGCGGCACGGCGGAGCTCGACTGGCTCATGGGCGTGTCGGCCACGATGACGACGCTGATGTACCTGATGTACTCGCTGAGCGGGCACGCACGGGGGATCTTTGGGGTCCGAGCCCTCGGGCTCGCGCTGCTCACGCCGCTGGTGCTGCTGGTGGTCTACCGCTTCTGGCGCAGGGCCGCGGAGGGCAGATCCGACAGCCCGCTCGCGGCGCTCATCGAGGATCCGCTGGTTCGGCTTGGCATCGCGGGATTTGTGGCCGGCGCAGGGGCCGTGCTCTACGTGCCCGGCGTGAAGGCCGTGCTCGAGCGGGTCCTGCTGGTGTGAGCGGCTACTGCGCCGCGGCGCCAGCGGGCACTGCCGCCGCTGCGGGCTTCGCTGCGGCCTGCGCAGACGAATCCACGCGTCCGTAGGTGCGCTTGCGGGGCTGCACAAGGCCGTGGTTCACGGGCAGGTACTCGATGCGCGAGCGGCCCGCCGCGGCATCCCACTTGGCCACGGTGGTGGCCAGGAAGTTGGCGTCGTCGCGCTCCGTGAAGTCGGTGCGGTAGTGGCTGCCGCGGCTCTCGCGCCGCGCGATGGAGCCCTCGACGATGGCGTCGGCCACCACCAGCATGTCGCCGACGGCGCGGGCGTGCGCAAGGTTCTGGTTGGTCCAGGCGCCGGTGTCGCTCAGGCGCATCCGCCCATAGCGCTCGCGCAGCTCGGCGAGCTTCGTGCGGGCCTGCTCGAGGCGCGCGTGGCTCTTGACGACCGTCGCCGCGGCGGTCATCTCCTCGCCGAGCTCGATGCCGATGCGGTAGGGGTTCTCGGTTCCGGATGCAGAGAGCAGCCGGTTCATGCGGTCCTGCTCCGCCTTGACGCCGCCGTCGAATGCGGCGGCAGGCGCATCCTCATGGGGCGCCGACTCGAGCGCGTACTTGGCCACGCCCGCGCCGCAGAAGAGGCCGTCGAAGATGCACGAGAGCAGGGCGTTCGCGCCGAGGCGGTTGCCGCCGTGGTACGCGAAGTTCACCTCGCCGAACGCGTAGAGGCCCTTCACGTTGGTGACCATCGAGTCCTCTGCGCCGTACACCATGCCTTTGCCGTCGGCCTTCGCCTCGTAGGTCGTCCACAGCCCGCCCATCGAGTAGTGCATGCCCGGGAAGATGCGCATGGGCATCTCGGAAGGCTCCTCGCCCACGAACTTGCGGTAGATCTCGAGGATGCCGCCAAGCTTGCGGTCGAGGTACTCGCGGGTGAGGTGCGTGAGGTCGAGGTAGACCTGGTTCTGCCCGTTCACGCCCATGCCCTGGTTCACGCACACGTCGAAGATCTCGCGCGTGGCGATGTCGCGGGGCACGATGTTGCCGTACTTGGGGTACTTCTCCTCGAGGAAGTACCAGCGCTCGGCTTCGGGGATCTGCCGCGGGTCGCGCGTGTCGCCCTTGCGCCGCGGCACCCACACGCGTCCGCCCTCGCCGCGCGCGCTCTCGCTCATGAGGCGCAGCTTGTCGGCGCCGGGGATCGCGGTGGGGTGGACCTGGATGAACTCCGGGTTGCCGTACCACGCGCCGAGCTGGTAGCAGCGGCTCGCGGCGGCGCCCGTGCACATCACCGAATTGGTGCTCTTGCCGAAGACGAGGCCGCACCCGCCCGTGGCCATCACGACCGCATCGGCGCGGAATGCGCGGATCTGCATGGTGCGCAGGTCCTGCGCGACGATGCCGCGGCATGCGCCGGAGGCATCGATCACGGGGCGCAGGAACTCCCAGTGCTCCCACTTGGTGACCTTGCCCTCGTGCGAGAACCGTCGCACCTGCTCGTCGAAGGCGTAGAGGAGCTGCTGGCCCGTGGTGGCGCCCGCGAAGTGCGTGCGCTTGTAGAGGCTGCCGCCGAAGAGCCGCAGGTCGCGCTGGCCCTCCGCCGTGCGGTTGAAGGGCACGCCCATGCGGTCGAGCAGGTCGATGATGCGCGGCGCCCAGTGCGCGAGCTCGTACACGGGCGGCTGGTCGGCGAGGAAGTCGCCGCCGTAGATCGTCTCGTCGAAGTGCTCGTACTCCGAGTAGCCCTGCTGGCGCGCGATCTCGTTGCAGGCATTGATGCCGCCCTGCGCGCACACCGAGTGCGAGCGCTTCACGGGCACCACGCTGAAGAGGTCCACCGCGACGCCGCCCTCGGCGATCTTGACGCTCGCGGAGAGCCCCGCAAGGCCACCTCCGACCACAATCACGCGCGCGTTCTTCTTGCCGGCCATCGTTCGTGCTCCGTATCTGGTTCAGGTTCCGGGCAGCGCTGCAGCGCCTGGCGCTCCCGCTGCCGAATCGACTGGGTTGCCCTCGCCATCGAGCCGCTCCGCCTCGAGCCGCTCCTCGATCGCCTGCGCCTTCTCGGCGTCCAGCGTCATGAATCCGCCGACGGCCGTCACGCCCGCGAGCGCCAGCCCGACGCCGATCGCGGCGCACACCTGACCCCAGCGCCTTTGCGCGCCTGCGCTGACGGTCAGGCCCCACGTGATGCCCGCGGTCCACAGGCCGTTGGCGAAGTGGAAGACGAGCGCCAGCACGCAGATGAGGTAGAGGATCGCGACGGTGCCGCCCAGCAGCCCATCCTGCATGTGGATGGCGACGCTCGAGGATGCGCGGTCGGGGTCGAAGGTCGGCAGCAGGCCGCCGAAGGTCCACCCCCAGCGGAGGCTGGCGATGTGCAGGAAGATGAAGGCGACCCCGATGTAGCCCGTGATGCGCTGCAGTGCGTAGCGCATGTTGTCCTGGTAGGCGTAGCGCGCGTAGTTGCCCACGCCGGTGCGCGCGAAGTACACGCCAAGGCCGGCATGGAACGCGATCGGCAGCCAGAGCACGAAGATCTCGATGAAGATCAGCGCGGGCAGGTTGTGGATGAAGTCCACCTCATGCTGGAACGTGGCCACTCCGGCCGCGCCTGCGCCAAGCGCGGCGTACTTCTTGGCGTTGAACATCTGGCCCCACACGATCGACGAGTTCGTCGTCAGGTGCGGGATCAGGAACAGCCCGATCGGGAAGATGCCTGTGGCGCTGTGGAGGCGCCTCAGCAGGAAGTAGTGGCGCTCGATGAAGGATCCGGAGCGCGTGGCGGGGGAGTGCGGTGCAGCGGTCGCGGTGGTCATCGTCCGTATCTCGTCAGGGCATCACGATGCGGGAGGCGCCGGTCGGGGGCGATGGCGGCGCTCCGGCTCCCGAGGGCATCGCTCCGGGGGCGGCCGGCGCGACGGTCCCGGGGGCTGCGCCGCCTCTGGCCTGCTGCTCGGCCATCAGCCGTGCGAAGTGCACGAACCGCGCGCGCAGCTCGGCCAGGACCTCCTTGAGCTCGGTCGCCTCCTCCGCGCCGAGGTTGCCCTTGGTCTTCTCCTCGAGCACGCCAAGCAGGTCGATGGCGAAGCGGCTCGCCGGCAGGTCGACGACGATGCGCTTCGTGTCGGGGTCTCCGTACATGCCGAGGCCGGACAGGGCCTGCGATGCGAGCACTCCCACAAGGCTCCTGAAGTCCGCAGGAGGCATGGACTCGGGGCCTCCACGGCGCCCGTCAGAGGCCCGGTCGCCCTCGATCTTCGCGAGCCTCTCGCGCTCGGCCTCTGCCTGAGCCTTCCAGTCGCTGTCGATGTGGATCTTGGGCGTCTCTTCGCTCATGCAGGGCTCCGTGAGGCGGGTTCGCGAGTATAGGCGTGCGGCGATCCGTACACTTTCGCGCGTGCCTCTGACCCGCACTGCCATCATTGCCGCCCTCGCGATCGGCGGTGCGCTTGTGCCATCAGGTTGCATGACTCCGCCGACCGAGCGCGAGGAGTCGGGCACGGTCGTGACGGCGGAGGACTTCGCCCGGCTCGATGCGTCGCCGGGCTCCGTCGGTGCGGTCAAGGTGCCGTCGACCTTCTTCGACCCGCCCACGATCACGATTGACCGGACCGAGCAGGAGGCAGGCTCGCTCGACATCGTCGACGAGAAGACGGTGATTGACGCGCCGCGCGGCAGCGGAGGCGCGAAGTCGCGCGTGGTGGGCGGCGTCAGCGAGGCCGTGGAGCTGCGCCCAGGGCAGTCCTGGACAGTCGATGCGCTCGTGGGCCAGATCAACGGTCGCCCCGTCTACGCGAGCAAGTTCCTGCAGCCCCTCGAGGACCGCATCATGCGCATCGTCGCCGAGATGCCCCGCGCCCAGGCGCAGCAGGAGATCGCGCGCGTGGTGTCCGACCGCTTCCAGCAGCAGGTCAACAGCGAGCTGGTCATCGCCGAGGCCGAGAGCATGCTCACCCCGGAGAACCAGCAGGGCGTCCTGGCATGGCTCAAGGACGTGCAGGAGCAGACCACGGCGTCGTACGGCGGCAACCGGACTGCGGCGACGCGCTCGCTCGAGGAGCAGTTCGGCATGACGATGGAGCAGTACCTCAACGAGCGTCGTGACGAGGCGCTGGCGAACCAGCTGCTCCAGCGCCGCATTGAGCCCCGCACCATCGTGTCGTGGCGCGACGTCGAGCGCGAGTACGCGGTCAACGAGGCGGAGTTCAACCCCCAGCCCACGGTCACGGTCGGGCGCATCTCCGTGCGCACGGCCGACGAGGCCAAGGTCAAGGATGTCGCGGACAGGCTCGCGGCCGGGGAGGCGTTCTCCGCGGTGGCGGAGTCTGCCGGGGCCCAGCAGGGCGGCGCGTGGCGCGACTTCAAGCTGCCCGAGGGCGGGCTCGCGCAGCTCGAGGACCTCAACCCGGAAGTGCGTGCGGCGCTGCTCGCGATCGCGCCCGGCAAGGCCACACCCCCGCTGAAGCAGGGCAGCTCGACGGTGTGGTTCACGATCCTCGCCTCGACGCAGGGCGAGACGCGCAGCATCTTCGACGCGAGGCTGCAGCTGCTGCTGCGCGCGTCGATCGCCGAGCGGCGCTCGATCCGCGAGCGGATGCGCTACCTCAACGGCCTGCGCCAGAGGTGGATCTCGCAGAACATCCAGACGATGCAGGACCGACTCGTGCGCATCGCGTGGGACCGCTACCTGCGCGGCAAGGCGTCCTGAGCCAGCCGCTATCCCGTGGCGTCGGGGAAGTGGTCGATGCGGTCCGAATGGGTTCCGGCGCGGCCGAGCCGCACCGCGATCACGTCCACCCTGATCGAGAGCGCGCGCTGGCGCGCGTGAGGCTCAAGCGCGTGCGCAGCCCGAGCCAGGCGCGCGAGCTTCGCGCGGTTCACGTTCTCCTCCGGGCGAGCGGACGTGCGCGCAGTGCCGTGCGCGGCATCGCGCGCCTTGACCTCCACCACGACCAGCGCGCGCGCATCCGGATCCTCGGCGACGACATCCACCTCGACGCCGGCGATGCGTGCGCCGCGCGCATGGATGGTCCATCCGCGCGACTCAAGCCAGCGGACTGCGACGTCCTCCCCGTGGCGACCGACGTCGATGTGCGAAGGATCCACAGGCGCACCCTAGCGACGCCGCGGCGCGGTTCGCCCAGACGGCGCCAAAGCGCGCGGCAGGTCAGCGCGCGGCGGCGCCTGCGGGCACCGCGGCGGGGGACGCCTCGGCCGTCGGCGTGCCGTCGACCACGGCGCGGATGACGCGCGCGATGCCTGCGCTGTCGATGCCAGCCTCGGCCAGCTGCTCGCTGCGCTCGCCCTGGTAGATCCAGGAGTCCGGGAGCGCCATGCGGGTGATGCCGCGCGTGTCGAGGCCGGCCGCATGGCACGCCTCGAGCACGCATGCGCCGAATCCGCCGCGGATCGAGTGGTCCTCGACGGTGATGACCGGAGTTCCAGCCGAGAGGAGGCGCGCCATCAGCTCGATGTCGACGGGCTTGGCGAAGCGCGCATCATGCAGCTCAACGGAGTACTCGCTTGCGAGCGAGTCAATCGCGGCGGCCGCGTCGATGACGCTCGTGCCGTAGGCGACGACCGCCACGTCGGGCTTCGCGTGCGTGATGAGGGGGCGCGAGCGCCCAAGCTCAAAGGCCGGGCATGGCTGCGACACGAAGCGCTGGCTCACCGAGTCGCGCGGGTAGCGCACCGCGGAGAGTCCGGCGCCGTAGCCCGCCATGAAGTCGAGCGCAGCCTTGAGGCTTGGCTCGTCCATCGCGGCGCAAAGCGCGGCGCCCGGCAGCGTCGCCAGGATCGACACGTCGCAGAACCCGTGGTGCACCGCGCCGTCGCCGCCGACAAGGCCGGCGCGGTCGAGGCACAGGCGCACGGGTAGCCCCTGCAGCGCCGACTCCTGGAAGCACTGGTCGAAGGCCCGCTGGAGGAAGGTCGAGTAAACGGCGAAGAACGGCTTCCAGCCCGTCTTGGCGAGGCCCGCCATCATGTCGAGCGCGTGGCTCTCGCAGATGCCGGTGTCCCACGAGCGCGCGGGATGCTTGGCGAGCGCCTTGCTGATGCCGGTGCCGTCGGGCATCGCGGCGGTGCACGCCACCACCTTGGGGTCGCGGTTCATGAGGTCGACCATGGCGTCGCCGAATGCGGCGGTGAAGCTGCGCGCGCTCTTCTTGAGCTCCACGCGGCAACCCTCGTTCTCCATGTCGTCCATGGTGAAGGGGCTTGGCGAGTGGAAGGTTGTGGAGTCGCCCTCGGCGAAGGCGAATCCCTTGCCCTTGACGGTCTTCACGTGGAGCACCATCGGGCGGTCCATGTGCGCGGACTCGTTGAGGATGTCGATCAGCGTGGGCAGGTCATGGCCATCCACGGGGCCCACCGCGAGCAGCCCGAAGTGCTCAAGCCAGTGGTCATCCGCGATGAACGCCTTCGAGGACTCGCCCATGCGGTGGTAGAGCTCGGTGAGCGACTGCCCGCCAGGCACATGCGACGCGAACTCCTTCGCGGCGCGCTTGAACTCGCCGTATGCGCTCGAGAGGCGGAGCTTGTCGAAGTAGGCCGCCACCGCACCCTGCGGCTTGGCGATGCTCATGCCGTTGTCGTTGAGCACGATGAGGAACTGGCGGTGCAGCGTGCCCGCGTTGTTCAGGCCCTCCATCGCGACGCCGTTGACGATCGATGCGTCGCCGATGATCGACACGACGCGCCGGCCGAGCGGGTTGTCCGGCGCCCATCCATCGCCGTTGAGCGAGTCGCCGCGCGCCATGCCCACCGCCGTGGAGATCGCCGTACCCGCATGCCCCACCGAGAAGAGGTCGTAGGCGCTCTCGCGCGGCTCGGGGAACCCGGCCATTCCGCCTCGCTGCCTGAGCTTCGGCAGCAGGTGCATGCGCCCGGTGAGCATCTTGTGCGGGTAGCACTGGTGACCCACGTCGAACAGCAGCCGGTCATGCGCAAAGTCGAAGACGTAGTGCATCGCCACCGTCAGCTCGACGACGCCGAGGTTGGGGGCGAGGTGACCCCCTGATCGGGAGACCTGGTCGCAGATGGCCTTCCGGATCTCAGCGCACAGCCGGGGCAGTTCGGAGACCGGCAGTCGCTTGAGGTCGGCGGGTGAACGGATCGAGCCGAGGAGAGTCATGGTGGATTCCGGACATCGTAGCCGGGATCGCGGTCCGAGGCGGCCTCAGCGTGTCCGGGACGCCATGTACTCGGTCAGGTCGGAGAGGGGCCTGGCAGCCTCCCCGAGCGGCAGGATCGCCCGCTGCGCGTCAGCGCGCAGCGACTCGACCTCCTCGCGGGTGCGGTCGATGCCGTACACGCCGGGGTAGGTGAGCTTGCCGAGGTCCCGGTCCTTGCCGGTGGCCTTGCCGACATGCTCGGCGGACTGGGTCTCGTCGAGCAGGTCATCCACGGCCTGGAACATGAGGCCGATGGCCGTGCCCCACCCGTCGATCGCCTCGAGCGCGCCTTCGCGCGCGCCGCCCGACATCGCGCCCATCCGGCATGCGCCGCGGATGAGCGCGCCCGTCTTGCGCTCGTGGATGGTGCGCAGCCGCGCGGCAGGGGGCATCGACTCGGGGCAGCCGCCGAGCGTGTCGTAGACCTGGCCGCTGATCATCAGCGTCGTGGCATCGGTCAGCTCGCGCACCATGCGCGCGGGGTCGCGTGGCGCCGAGCACGCCGCGTGCACCGCGAGCGCCAGAAGCGCATCCCCGGCGAGGATGGCCATGGCCTCCCCGCGTGCGACATGGAGCGTTGGGCGGCCTCTGCGCATCGCGTCGTTGTCCAGCGCCGGGAGGTCATCGTGCACCAGGCTGAATGCATGCACCATCTCCACAGCGCATGCAACCTCGATCGCGTCGGTGCGGCGCCCGCCGACGGCCTCGGCGCAGCGCATCGCGAGCAGCGGACGCAGGCGCTTGCCTCCGCCGAGCAGCGCGTAGGCCACGGCATCGCGCAGGTTGGGCGCGTAGTCGGCCTCCTCGACGAAACGCTCGAGGCGGGCCTCGACTTCCGCGAGCAGCGTCGCGTCCGGGGCGGGTGCCGACGAGGCGTGCGCGCTGGGTGACTTCATCGCGGGGGGATCGTAGCGGACGCCCGTATGCTCACGCGCGTGACGACCATCTGGAATGCCTTTCTGCTGCTGATGGAGCGCGGCGGTCCCGTCATGTGGCCGCTGCTGCTGCTGAGCACCATCTCCGTGACGCTGAGCGTGGAGCGCTTCTGGTTCTGGTGGCGCGCGAACGCCGGCCGCGGGCGCGACAGGCTGCGCGGGATCCTGCAGGGGCTGCGGCGCGGAGATGCGCCTGGCGTGCTGGCGCTCGCCAAGGATGACCCAAGCCCCTACGCGCAGGTCGCGACCGACCTCATGCAGGATGGCGTGGACGACGCGGTGGCGATCGCGGCCGTGGAGATGCAGCGCCCCCGCATGGACCGCTTCATGAACATGATGTCGACGATCATCACGGCGGCGCCGATGCTCGGCATCCTGGGCACCGTGTCAGGCATCATCCGGAGCTTCGAGCTGCTCGGAGGCAAGGACACGCTGAGCGACCCGCGCCTCGTCTCGGGCGGCATCGCGGAGGCGCTGGTGGCGACCGCGGCCGGCCTGGTGGTCGCGCTGATCACGCTCTTCCCGTACATGTACTTCAGGGCCCAGACCGACAAGGCTCTCGGGCGCCTCGAGTCGGTGATCGCGTCCGCGAAGCTCGGCGCCACCGTGCGCACCGAGGCCATGCCCGGTCCCCGCGAGGACATCGCGCTGCGGGTGTGAGCGCCGCCCTCAGTTGGGCATGTGCGTGAACGTGCGCTCGCGCGCCGCATCGACCCAGATGCGGGGGTCCAGGAGCGCCTGCAGGGTCAGCGTGTCGGTGTGGCCGTCGGCGAAACCCAGCGCCACAGTCTTGCCGCCGTAGCGGGCCATGGGCACCGCCTCCGCGCGCAGCACCGTCATGTCGCCCGCACCCTGGATCTGGACGCCCTCGCCACCGGACGACCCGTCGGGGCTGATGCTGCCGGCGGTGGCCGAGAGCGTCCACACGTCGATGTTCGCGAGCTTTGGCGGCGTGATCCACGCGGCGCCGGGCGCGCTGTCGCTGAAGGCATTGAACCGTCCCTGCGGCGCGTACACCGACGACCCGAAGATCATCCAGCTGTCCGGCTTCTGGATCGCGCCCTGGTTGCGGACGACGACGCGGCCGCGCAGCGTCGTGCCCGCGGAATCGACGAAGGACCCGTCCGCGAAGGTCAGCTGGGGCGGGAGCCCTGGCTGCGCCGCCGCCCACCATCCGCCGCAGTAGTACGCGTTGTAGCCGATGGCCGGCTGGAACGCCGCGCCTGCGCCGTTGAGCTCGATGGATGGCGCCATCCATCCGGGCGGCATGGCCTCGAGCTCAGGCGGGTAGTAGCGCGACTCGTCCATCGTCAGCTCGCTGCCGCCGCGGTAGGAGAGGAAGGGCTCGATGTTGAAGTCGAGGTACGGGGCGAGGCGCCACACGTAGGTCTGCGCGAGGCTGCGGTTGAGGGTCTGCCCGTTGGTGTTGCGGTAGGTGACCTTCCAGGACTGCTGCGTCGCCTCGTCCACGAACCCCGGAAGGATCTGCTCCTCGCTGTTGCCGCTGTAGAGCATCCAGGCGGTGTGGATCTGGCGGAGCCAGTTGAGCTCCTTGGTCTTCTTGCCGCGGCCGATCGCGCCAGTGAGCGCGCCGAGCCCAAGCCCAAGCAGCAGCGTGATGATCCCGATGACCACCAGCATCTCGACGATCGTGAAGCCTGAGCGGCCCACGGTGACCTTGTCGACGAGGCCGGCGCGGATCTTCTCGGCGCCGCTGCCGAGCTCGCCGATCGGCGCTGGCGGCACGATCTCGACCTTCTTCTGGCCGATCTTCGCCTCGCCGCGGCGCACGCGGTCCTCGAAGGTCTTGCACTCCACCAGCAGGCGGTCGAGGATCTCCTCCTCGGGCACGTTCGCAACGCGCTCGCCCTGCACATAGATGATGCCTCGGCGGTCGCCGGCGAACACGGCAACGTCCGCGCCCTCGGCCTCGCCCGGGCCGTTCACGATGCAGCCCATCACGGCCACCTTCACGGGAAGCTGGAGCTCGGGCATGAGCTTGCGCTCGACCTCCTTCACGAGGGTGAAGAGGTCCACCTGGATGCGGCCGCACGTCGGGCACGCGATGAGCTCGACGCCCTTGCGCTCGCGCTTGCCGAGGCAGTAGAGCATCTCGAGCGCGTCCTTGACCTCGTCGATGTGGTCGCTCGCGTAGGAGATGCGCACGGTGTCGCCGATGCCGTTGGCGACGAGCGTGGAGAGCGCGGAGATGGACCGGATGCGGCCCGTGTCGACTGTGCCGGCATGCGTCACGCCAAGGTGCAGCGGGTAGTCGAAGCGCTTGCTGATCTCCGTGTAGATGTCGATCACCAGCGACGCATCCATGCTCTTGGCGCTGATGGCGACATCGTGGAAGCCGCGCGCGTCGAAGATGTCGAGGTACTCCTCGAGCTTGGCGATCATGAGCGCCAGCAGGTGCCCCGACTTGTGGCCCTCGAAGTAGATGCCGAGCTCCTCCATGCGGCGCTGCTTGTCCTTGCGCTCGATGATGGACCCTTCGTTGACGCCGATGCGGATCGGGATGCCGCGTTCCTTGCAGGCATCGATCACCTTGTTGACCTGGTCGCGGTCGCTGATGTTGCCGGGGTTGAGGCGGATCTTGTGGATGCCCGCCTCGACGGCCTCGAGCGCGCGCTGGAAGTGGAAGTGCACGTCGGCGACCAGCGGCACCTTCACCTGCGGGATGATGTGCTTCAGCGCCTCGGTGTCCTTGCGCTCGGGCACGGCCACGCGCACGATGTCCACGCCGGCGTCGGCGTAGCGGTTGATCTCGGCCACGCAGGCGTCGATGTCGTGGGTGTAGCCGGCGGTCATCGTCTGCACCGCCACGCGGGCGTCGCTGCCGATGCCAAAGCGTCCAACGCGGTCGTCGCCGACCCAAACGGTGCGTGTCTTGCGTCGCTCGATCATTCCGAAAGTGTAGCGGGGGTGCTGGTTTCCGCGGCGGCGCTCGTGCAATCTGGCTACTCTCGCCGCTCATGAACGAATCCGCCTCCCGCGTGCCGTTCCTGAAGTTCCGCCTCTCGCTGATGATGTTCCTGCAGTACGCCGTCTGGGGCGTGTGGCTGCCGGTGCTTGGTGGTTACTTGGGATCGCCGATCGAGAAGGGCGGGCTTGGCTTCTCGGGTGGTCAGATCGGGGTGATCCTGGGCACCGCGGGTGCGTGCGGCGCGATCCTGGCACCGTTCATTGCCGGGCAGGTGGCCGATCGGCTCATGAACGCGGAGAAGGCGCTGGGACTGCTGCTGGTCGCTGGTGCCGTGGCCAACTGGCTGCTGGCGGGGGCCAGGACCTACGAGTCGTTCCTTGGGTTCTCGATCCTCTACTCGGTGCTGTACATGCCCACGCTGAGCCTGTCGAACTCGATCGCGATGGCGAACCTGCCCGACGCCACGCGCGACTTTCCGCGGGTGCGCGTGTGGGGCACGATCGGCTGGATCGTCGCGAGCGCGATCTTTCCGCTGTTCTGGCTGCAGGAACAGCTGCAGTTCACCGCGCTGCCGTGGTTCGTGGTGGGCTCGGAGAAGGCCAACGCGACGGCGCTGGTGCCCGATGCGCTGCGCGTGTCGGCAGTGGCGAGCCTGGTG
>VERO01000310.1 GCA_018882625.1 Phycisphaerales bacterium
GCCCCACACCATCTGCGCGCGGCCCGAGTCGACCCAGTAGTAGTTCTGCAGCGTGACGACGCCGAGCTGGTCGAGGAGCTGCGTGAGAGAGTCGCTGCTCGTGGAGATGTCGTACATGCTGCTCACGCCGAGCAGCCGCAGCCCGTTCATCAGGCGCCTCTGGTTGATGTCGGGGTTGTCGCGCATCACGCGCTCGCTGGCGGCGAGCATCAGCGTGAAGTAGCGGTCCGCATAGGCGTTCGACATGTCCTCGAGCTGCTGCCGGGACATGGTGGTGTCCTTGATGTTGCCGGCCTTCTCGACCGACGTACGCTTCGGGCCGCCGCCGGCGCAGCCGACGGCCGCGCCGATCGGCACGCATGCGGCGGTCGCGAGGATTGCGAGGGTCCGGATCACTCGCCAGTGCCGGATGCAGATCGTGCGGGTGGAGCGTGCACGCATCACTTGACGAGCCCCGCGAGATCGGCGCCGCGCATCGCCATCACCTTGCCCATCACCCGAACGGCGACGAACGCGCTGAACGCGACAATCACGAACTCGATGATGGAGTTGAAGAACATGCCGTAGCGCACGCTCACCTCGGTGAGCGCCGGCGCGGCGTCGGTGGCCGCCTTGGCCGGCTGGAGAGTCCACTTGAGCTCCTTGAAGTCGACGCCCCCGATCGCGAGGCCGAGCGGCGGCATGAGGAGGTCGGTGACGATCGAGTTCACGACCTTGTTGAAGGCGGCACCGACCACGATGCCGACGGCCATGTCGATGGCGTTGCCCTTGACCGCGAACGCCTTGAAGTCTTCCAGGAATCCCTTAAGCATGATGGCTCCGAGTGAATGGCGATGCGGCCCGAAGTGGCCGCTGGCGACCGCGCGCTAGACGTTGAAGAGGAAGTGGCAGACGTCGCCATCCCTCATGACATAGGACTTGCCCTCAACCCGCAGGCGGCCCGCCTCCCGGATCGCCTTCTCGCTGCCGAGCTCAGTGAGGTCGGGCACCGCATAGATCTCGGCGCGGATGAACCCACGCTCGAAGTCAGTGTGGATCACGCCGGCAGCCTGAGGAGCCGTCGCTCCCGCATGCACCGTCCACGCGCGAATCTCCTTCTCGCCCGCCGTGAAGTAGCTCTGCAGGCCAAGCAGCCGGTAGGCGGCGCGCGCCACGGTCGCGAGCGCCGGTTCGCCCATGCCCAGCGAGGCGAGCATCTCGTTGCGGTCGGCCTCGTTGAGCTCCGCGAGCTCCGACTCGATCTTGGCGCACACGACGACGACGTCGCCGCCGTGCGACGACGCATACTCGCGCACCTTCTGCACGAGCGGGCCGGAGCCCTTCGGATCGGACTCGTCGACATTGGCCACGAAGAGCACGCGCTTGGCTGTGATCATCCCCAGGGAACGGAGCTCCTTGGCCTCCTCCGGCGTCAGCTCCAGCGAACGCAGCGGCTTGCTCGCGTTGAGGGAGGCGAGGCAGCGCTCCAGGAGCTCGGCGCGCGCCTTGGCCTCCTTGTCGCCCGCGCGCGCCGTGCGCTGCGCCTTGTCGAGAAGCCCCTCAGCGACCTGAAGGTCGGCGATCATGAGCTCCGTCTCGATCGTGCCGATGTCGCGGATCGGGTCGACCGACCCGTCGACGTGGGTCACGTCGGGGTCGGCGAAGCATCGCACCACGTGCAGGATCGCATCAACCTCGCGGATGTGCGAGAGGAACTTGTTGCCAAGGCCAGCGCCCTCGCTCGCGCCCTTCACGAGGCCCGCGATGTCGACCAGTCGCATGGCGGCCGGGATCACCTTCTGCGTCGGGATGCAGGACTCGATCTGGCGCAGGCGCGGGTCGGGGATCGCCACAATCCCCACATTCGGCTCAATGGTGCAGAAGGGGTAGTTGGCCGCCTGCGCACCGGCCGCGGTCAGCGCATTGAAGAGCGTGCTCTTGCCGACATTGGGAAGTCCGACGATGCCGCATTCCATGGGGTCGCGGATGGTAATGCGCCGATATCCTCGTGAGAGCGACGTGCGCTGGACCTCATCGAACGACTCGACGCCCACCCCCCAGCGCACGGTCAGGCTGCGGATCCTGTTCCTTGCCGGATGCGTGGCGCTCGGAAGCGGGATCGTCGCCGCGAGGCTGGCCTGGCTGACTGTGGTGCGGACGCAGGAGCTGTCTGTGCGGGCAGTCGAGAGGCTCGACGTGGAGCGGTACCTGCCTTCGTGGCGTGGCAGGATCCTCGACCGCAAGGGTCGCGTGCTGGCGGAGGACGTCCCGAGCTACGACATCGCGGTCACATACCAGTTCGCCACAGGGGAATGGGTCCGGCGCAAGGCGGAGGAGTCTGCGCGCCGCGAGTCCGGACGCACGGCATGGCGGCAGATGGATGCCGCGGAACGCGAGGCTGCGCTCGCGCAGCATGTCGGGCAGTGGCGTGCGCGGGAGTCGGAGCTGATGAGGGCGCTCTCCTCGGCGATGGGCATCTCGGAGCGCGACCTCGAGGCTCGTCTGGCAGAGATCGTGTCCACGACGGAGCGCCGCGCGAGCGCAGTGTGGGCTCGCCAGAGGCAGCAGCGCATCGAGCGCGGCGAGCCAGCCGACCGGGCGCCCGAGCCGATCCGGGAGATGGTCGAGCCCCATGTGCTCGTGGAAGGGGTGCCGGATGCGCTGGCCTTCGAGATGCGGCGACTCGCTGACGCGATGCCCGGTGGCGTTGAGGTGATCGATGCGACGCGACGCCAGTACCCATGGTCGAGCATCGAGGTCGAGGTGGACCGCAGTGCGCTGCCGGGGCACCTGCGGTCGTCGCATCCGCTGACGCTGCGCATCGACGGTGCATTCGACTTCGTCGTGGGCGCGATGCGCGACGAGGTGTGGCAGGAGGATCTCGAGCGGCGCCCCTTCGAGCGCCGTGACGGGCAGGGG
>VERO01000311.1 GCA_018882625.1 Phycisphaerales bacterium
CTCCTAGGCCGCCCTCGCAGCGCAACGGCTGCACGATTTCGCTGATGCGCCATCGCGCAACGTACCCCATACGGCGATGGAGGCAACTGCCAATCGGGGGATGCCTCTATCGGGAGGCACCGTGCACCGGCTGCGCGACGGGTTCCTAGCCTGTCGTGGGCGTCTTCGCGTCCCGCGTGAACACCATGATGTTTGCGGAATAGAAGCCTGCCACATTCGCGGACTCCCATTCCTTGCGCCAGGCGCGCGACGTCTGGCTGTTCAGGGCCATGCCTGAGCGCGAGAACTTCTCGATCCAGTACTCGTGCGGCTGCTCATTCACATGGTCGGCGCCGCCGCCCTGCCCGGGAGTCGCTGCCGTGAAGGCAATGGCTGGTGCGCAACGCACGAGCAGCGCCACGAGGAGATCTGCGCAACGCTCCGGCAGGTGCTCCGCGACCTCAAAGCACACCGCGAGATCCGCGGTCGGAGGCGCTGTCTCGCCGGCCGACTCGATGTCGAACGGCCTCGCGTCGAGACCTCTCTCACGGCACGTGCGCAAGGCTGACTCCGAGTACTCGAGGCCAACGCCTGACACGCCCCTGGACCGGAACTCCGCGAGGAGCGCGCCTGTGCCACACCCCACGTCGACGACGGTACGCGGGGCGATGTCCCGCGTGATGCTGCTGACGATTGCGGGCGCGCTTCGCGCCGACTCCTGATCCACGTAGGAGTAGTATTCGTCGCTGTAGAGGTCATCGCGGCTGGCGCCTCGCGCGAGCAGGTTACGAACGCCGACCTTCACGCTGCTCGCGGCGCGGCTCCGGAGAATCCCGTTGCGCCAGGGTTCTGGAATCCGGCGCCAGGCCCAGAATGCGCAGCGGTACGGGATTCCTGTGATGCTTCCCTGACCTCGTGAGTAGCGATGGTCGCCCATGACGTGCCATCGTAACCCGCGACGGCACGATGCAGGGCGCTTCTGGCGGCGCTCCGATCCCGGCGCCGCACCTTGGCCACGTCAGGCAATCCAATGGCGGCGCTCTCCGTGCCTCTGTGGATCAGCACAGGAGATTGGACCATGCGCAAGCGAACACGTGACCTCTTGCTGGTGCTCGTTGGGATGGCCGCGAACGAGACGCTGGGCCACTGGTGGCTTGGCACGGTGGGCCGGGATGTCCTTCCGCTGAGGATCGGCGACCGCTGGACAGTGACACCCGAGTTCAACCTCGCGCTGATGATCATCTGGCCCGTCATCCTCGGAATCCTCGTGTGGGCCGCGTGGTTCAGGAAGGTTCCTGAACCGTCGGCGCGCACGGTGTGAGGCATGCGTCAGGCACGAGGCTTGCGGCGAGCATGGCTGAGTTGATGTCCTCGTGGCCGCGCCACGCCGGCGTTGATTGCGCGGCTGGCTCGAGCCAGCAGCTGACAATCTCGTCGCGCAGGCCGATGCGCTCGGCGAGGGCCTGCACACCGCCGAGCAGCATTCCGGCATGACCCTCCGGCCCGAACCTCCGTGGGGCATGCAGGATCCAGGACCGGATCGGATCCACGGCATGCAACCCGATGCAGAGCCCGAGCTCGCGGAAGGCGAGTCGCCGTCCTGCGGCTCCCCCGGGATCGTGCCCGGCTGCGAAGGCATCGAGGCTCCGCACCGAGTCGGCGATCACGGCATGAAGCGTGGGACCGCACTCGCAATCGCCATCTGCCGTCAGGCGCACGATTGCCGCAAGGTCGAGCAGGATGCCGCCAATGCCAAGCGGGTCGGTCGTGGCCCATGAGCGCGAGCGTCTGCACATCGCGTACATGTCCGCCCATGCGGCATCGAGCGCAGAACTGCGGCGCTCGCTTCCGAGCGCGCGCTGGGACGCACGGATCTGCGCAAACGCCGTGAGACCGTCCAAGGGATCGTGATGTCCCATCGACGCGACGAGCGGCCTCGACAGGTCGGTGCTCATCTTCCAGTGCATGCGTGGAGTGCCGGCCATGTCGGGGGGTGCGGCGAAGGCAGGCCATGACGCCATCGCGAGGTCGACTGCCCAGTCGTTCCATTGCGCGTCCCCGGTGGCGTGGGCAAGCCTGTTCAGCGCGATCATCCACTTGGTGAGGTAGTGGAAGTACTGGCCATCACGATCCCATTCCAGGCGTTCATCGAGCGCTGCACCGGGCGGACGTTCGAGTTCCGGCTTGCCGATCCTCAGCCCGCCCGCCGTGGGGCGCCGCGCGCCTTCCTCTTCGGGGAGTCCGCTGATCCAGCCTGAGCGCGTGTCATCTGCCCTGAACCTGCCAAGTTCCTCGTGCACGCGCCGGACCAGGATCAGTGCGGAGTCCAGATGCGACTGCCTGCATGTCACCCGGTGCAGCCCAACGAGCGCGAGCACCGCGTATGCGTCGGTCCAGAGGTACCTGCGCGATGGCGCGCGCCCATCGGCACCGGTGCGCACCACGAATGCACGCATGAGCGACTCGGCAGCCGCCACTCGCGCACCCTGGTCGAGTTGTTCGATGTGCTGCCGCACGGTTCGCCACAGCACAGAGCGCGGCGTCTCCGGGGCATTCTCCGGTCACTTGCCATGAAGCCAGTTTTGCGCATCCGTGGTGGCGCCGCCCTATGGCAGCCGCGCACGCGCCTCTGTGGTGCATGAAGAGGCATGGCTACAAGGGTCCGCGCCAGTCGCATGGCGCTGGCTTGGGGGGTTTCCGCAACGCCAAGCGCTTTGGAGGCGGCGAGCATGGCGGTGTCCGTGGCGCGAAGTGCGCCGGAGGGTCGCCGCCCCGGAGGAAAGCATCTGATCGCGTGCCGCGCGAAACTCCGAAGTAGTGTCGCGATTTCGCACCGCGCAGTTTGCGGGGTAGAGTGATCGGATGAGTTCATGTCACGTGACGTCCCGGGTCGTCCACCCTGTCC
>VERO01000312.1 GCA_018882625.1 Phycisphaerales bacterium
GTCGTGAACGTGCCGATGGTCGTGGGCAGCGTGCGTGTCTCAGTGCTCCTGACGCAGGTGCCTGGGGACGGCGCCGTCACCAAGATCAGCTTCCGCAGCAAGCCTGCGGTGCTCGAGGGTCAGCGATTCACCGACGTCAACAGGCTTGCGGCGGAGTTTGGCGGCGGGGGACACGCGCAGGCGGCGGGTGCACGGCTTGACGTGCCGGTGGTCGAGGCCCGCGCCCGGATCCGGGCTGCCGTCGAGCGCGCGGTGGCCGCGGCGATTCCCGTGAAGTCCGCTCGTTAGGTTGCGTACCCTCCGGGCATGCGCAACGCCCTGAACCGCGGTTCCATCGCCCTGTCGTTCTCCGCCCTCGCCATGCTCGGAGGCTGCGACTGCTCGTCGTGCGACTCCGGCGATGCACCTGACGCGGCGGCCATGCCCGCGCTGCCGACGACGGATGCCCAGTCCGGAGCGACGCCTGCCGTGGCGACGTTCCCGGTGAGCTTCGACGTCAAGGGCATGCACTGCAACGGGTGCGCGGAGGCCATCGCGGAGGAGACCCGCGGCATCGCCGGGGTGACCGCTGTGGTGGTGTCCTTCGACGAGTCGCGCGCCGACGTCACCATGATCAAGGGCGCCGATGCGGCCAACGTCGAGGCCGCGATCCGCAAGCTCGGCTACACGGTGTCGCGCCGCAACTGAGGCCGGATCGGGGGGCGCCTCATGCCTGCGGCAGGCGGATAGGCCTCGAGCACTGCCGGCAGCGTGAGCGCTGCCGCGGCGAAGCAGCACGCGCTTCCGATCACCATGAGCCAGCCAAGGCTCTGCAGGCCCTGGTGGTGTGCGAGGCACAGCGTGCCGAAGCCGATGGCTGTGGTGGCGGAGGCGAGTCCCACCGCGAGGCGGGTGCTCCCGAGCGCGCGCGCGTGGCCCATCTCCCGAGTGCGGTGCACGATGTGGACCGCGCTGTCGACGCCAAGCCCGATCAGCATGGGGATGCCGAAGAAGTTGGCCATGTTCAGCGGGATGCCGATCGCCGCCAGGATGCCGAGCGTCCACGCGAGGCCGAGGCAGAGCGCGAACATGCACGCAGCCGTCGCCCGGAAGGACCGGAAGTCGATCCACACGAGGATCGCCACCAAGCCCAGGCTTCCCCAGCTCATGAGCGTGAACGCGGCGCCCATGTCGACCATCGACTCGAACTGCGTGATCGGCACCCCGGTGACGTCGGGGTCAATCGCCCTGATCGCGCCGACGAACGCCTGCATGGGCTCGAACTCCCAGACGTCCGCTGCAGGAAAGAGCATCACGCACAGCGTGCCGTCCGGCGCCACAAACTTCCCGCGGATCGCGGCGGGAAGCGCATCGCGCAACGGGCACGACGCGCCCGCGATCAGCCCGCGCGCCGCGATCGAGGCGCGTTCGCGCGCGGCCTCCGCGCCCTGTCGCGCCGCTGCCGCGGTGCTGGGGTTGCGCAGCGCCGACTCGAGCTCGCGCAAGTGGCGCACCAGCGGCTCAAGCGTGGCCTTGGCGCGAGCCTGCGTCTCCGCGCCGCCCATCGACGAGAGCAGCAGGAGGCGGCTCAGGCGATCCGCCACCCCACCCACATCCGTCGCGGTGAGTGCCCGTGCGCCGGGTGAGGCGTGGGCCGCCGACGCCGCCGCGGCGATGCGCGCGCGCATCGACTCGCGCTCAGGCGTGTCCGGCAGCACCAGGTCGAACGCGCTGCGCACCTGCGCGACACGCGGCTCTGCCTTCGCGCGCCCGATCAGCGCCAGCGCGGCCTCCTGACTGGCGGGGGTGCTGGCCGCAAACCAGGATGCGCTCACCGAATCCTCGAGCAGCCTGCGTTCCCACCGGACCGAATCGAGATCCTCCGCCTGAAGCTTGAGCAGGTTGCTCTCGAAGCGCGTGTAGGGCACCATCGCCGCGAGGATCACGAGCGCGAATGCGCTCGCGGCCACGGTCCATCCGGTGCGTCCGCGCCACGCCGCACGGCGGAGCGGCTCGGCCGCGAGACCCGAGTCAGGTGCGGTTTCGCCACCGATGCCTGCCGCGCCCTGCAGGGGTGCCACGCCCTCTGCAGGCGGCACGGCTGATCCGCCCTGTCCGTCGCGCCTGCCCTCAGTCACCGCGAGGAGCGCAGGCAGCACGACGGTCATGGAGAGCGCGCACATCAGCAGCCCCACGCCTGCGATGATGCCGAGCTCTCGCAGGCCGCCAAAGTCAGTGAGCAGCGCGAGCAGGAAGGTGCCTGCACTCGTCAGTGCGCCGGTCCAGGTGGGCACGGTCACGCTGCGGAGCATGGCAGCGATCGCCGGTTGGGCCCTCATGGTCCGGCGGCAGTCGATGTACCGGATCAGGAGGTGGATCCCGTAGTCGAGCCCCGCGGCCACGAGCACCAGCATGAACACCAGGGACAGCAGGTTCAGCCGGCCCACCATCAGCGTCGTGAGCCCGTAGGTCCACCCGAAGGCCAGCGCGAAGGCGACCACGGTGAGCACGGGCCGCGTGACGCTGCGGAACACGATGGCGGCCATCACGGCGATGACCGCTGTGGCCAGGAGCGATCCGCGCGTCATGTCGGAGTTTGTGGTGGCCAGCTCGTCGGCCTGAAGGACAGGCTTGCCGGTGAGGCCAATGGCCACGTTGGGGTGCCGCGGCGCGATCTCCGCGAGCGTCCTGCGGATCTCGGCCAGCGTGCCCTCGATGGTCGAGAGGCTCGTGAAGTCCTTGCGCGGCGCGATCTCCACGAACAGCATCTTGCCCGTGTCCGAGCGCAGGTACTGCGGCTCCATCGTGCGCGCCAGGCTCGCCTCTGCCGAGGGGACCACGGAGGACGCAAGCATCACCGCGGCTGCGCCGATCCTTGCGCGCTCGTCGTCGCCCATCGAGAG
>VERO01000048.1 GCA_018882625.1 Phycisphaerales bacterium
GCTCGCAGGAGTCCCCAAGACCCATCGCGGAGAGCAGGCATCGGTGGTCATCGGGCAGACCATCGAGCGCCGCGCACTCGACCGTGGCGCGCTGGCCCCGTCTCAGCTGGGTCAGGGGGATCCTGACCAGCTCCCGCGGCGGGCTTTGCGACTGGGCTGGATGGGCGTCCCGCATCAGGGGATCATATTGAGACTCAGTCTCAATATCAACTTCCCGGACTGATGGACTGGGTGTCGAGGGCCACCGAGACCTCGCAGTACGGCCCCACAAAGGCGCTCGGTGTCGAGGAGATGCCGTCGTACGGCCGCTCGGGCGCGAAGCGCACCACAGGGGTCAGGGTGCCTGACACCTGATAGGTCCCGCTGCGGTAGTCGCCGTTCAGGAGCTGCTCGGCCTCGGCGCGCGGTACCCGAACGATGAACGTGCCGCTTGCACCCTGTGAGGCGCTTCGGGCGATGAAGCGCACCATCCGGTCCTTGCTGGAGCCCCTCTCGACACGAAGCAACTGTACGGTCCACGTGACGGGCCGGCGGAGGCTGCGCTGCTGAGAGGCGCTCCACTTCACCACATCGGCCGTGAACGCATCGAATGCGTCCCGCTGGGCAGGACTCGGAATGCTCGGGAAGCGCGCGGCGTATGCGCTTCGCATCGACGCGACCAGGGCATCCGCACTGTCCGCCGCAGTCATGGGCGCGGGGGTTGGCGTGGGTGCAGGCGCCGACCACGTGGGACGCGCATCGTCAGGATCCTCATCCCATGACTGGGTTCGCCTCGGTGCATCGTCCGGTGCAGCAGGCGACGCGCCATCTGAGGGCTGGCCTGCAGCTGCGCCCGTCACATGGCGACCTGAGGGAGCGCGCGACTCCGAGGCGTCCGCAGCGGGCACTCGGCTCGAGCGAGCCGAGGCCAGGGCTTGCTGCGACGACTTGTGATCCTCGAGCTCCGCGCGCAGCTGCGCGACCTGCTGCTGCAGTGCGTTGATCATCGGCTCGAGGTCCGCAGCCTTCGCGCGTGCCTCCGCGAGCTGCTGCCGCAGGACCTCGATCATCCGCTCAAGGTCAGCGGCTCGCGCACGCGCCTCGGCGAGCTGCTCCTCGAGCTCGATCTCGCGCTCGGAGGGCGTCTCGCCCGGTTCCGATGGCGGCTCATCGATGTTCGGCTCCGGCTCCGGGGCCGGTTCGGGCTCAGGCTCAGGCTCGGGCGCTGGCTCAGGCTCCGGTTCAGGCTGAGCCGGCGGCTCAGGTGGCGGCGGCTCCTGCTGCACTGGCGCGAGGGGCATCGCAAGAAGTGACGAGATCAGGAGGACGTCGAGCGACAGCATCGGCGTATCCTAACTGCGCCGAGGGGCCGCAACGCCCCCTCCGCGTGCCATGGACGCCATCCGCACGATCGTTCGCACGGCCCGGCGACGCATCATGATGCGCGATGCCGTGCTGCGCATCGCCTCGGCATCGGTGTGGGCTGGGGCTGCGCTTCTGGCGGTGCTGCTTGGATGCCGTCTGGCCAGTGCATGGCTGCCCGTACTCGGCTCGCCTGTGATTCCTTGGGTCGGCATCGGCGTCGCGGTGGCGTCAGTCGCGGCGTGGACTGCGGTTCGCGTGAGCCGGCCATCGGACCTTGCGGTGTCGAGCGTGGTTGACGTGAAACTAGGACTTCATGATCGGCTGTCGACGGCCATCGCAGTCGCCGACCGGTCGGATCCGTTCGCGCGCGCGGCGGTGGAGGATGGCCTTCGTGTGGCACAGGATGGACGCGTGCGTCAGGGCATACGGACAGCGTGTCCCATCGCGGTGCCTCGCACTGCATTCTTCGGTGCCGCACTGATGGGCTCCGCCGTGGTGGCATGGCTCGCGCTGCCGCCGATCCCGGTTGGCGGCGGCACAGTCCAGTCGGAGGGTGCGAGCGAGGAACTGGCCGCCGCACGCGCGGCCGCAGCCGCGCGACTCGAGCCGGTGGTGCGCCAGATCGAATCGAATGACGCGCTCGCCAAGGCGCTCGGCATGACCGAGCAGCAGGATGGCGAGCGCACCGATGGCGGACGGGATGGCGATTCGGCCGAGGCGGTGCGCAAGGAGGCCGCGCGCCGGATGACGGAGCTGACGCAGAAGCTCGACCAGCTCATGCAGTCCGAGCAGGCCCAGCAGCTCGATGCGCTGAAGGATGCGCTGAGCCGGGTCGAGCCGTCGCAGGGGTCGCCGGTGCAGTCGCTCGCCGAGGCGCTCAAGCGAGGCGATGCGGCTGCAGCCCGCCAGCAGCTCGAGGCGCTCGCCAAGCAGGCGTCGGATCCATCGCTCGATGCGGCCACGCGAGAGGCGCTCGCCAAGAGCCTCGAGCAGCTGGCGTCGCAGATCGAGAAGTCCGCGCAGGGGCAGGACGCGCTGCGCAAGGCACTCGAGCGCTCGGGCATGGATTCCGCGCTCGCCTCGAACCCGGCAGCGCTTGAGCAGGCGCTCGCGAAGGCGGACCAGCTCAACGAGGCCCAGAAGGAGAGCATCAGGCAGGCTGCGCGCGCGCAGCGGAGCGCGAACGACTCGCTCGAGAAGCTCGCCAAGTCGATGGGCCAGTGTGCGGGCCAGTGCCGCAATCCCTCGTCGGGCAAGTCCGGAGGCGCATCAGGCTCGAAGGACGGCCAGTCCCCGGGCGAGGAGGGATCGCAGCCCTCGTCGAGCGCGTCGTCGCTGGCGCAGGGCAACCAGATGCTGAGCGAGATGGAGCAGCTCGCTCAGATGATGCAGGATGCGCAGTCGGCGCGCTCGCAGTGCGCAGGCGGCGGGAATGCGACGCAGCTCGCCAGCAGCGGCTCGCCGCAGCGCAGCGGACAGGCAGGCCAGGGCCGCGGCCCGCAGGGCGGCCCGTCCAACGGCGGCAGCACGCCGACGCAGGAGACGCCATTCGGCACCAAGAGCCGCAAGGAGAGGGTGGCCAACCAAGGCGGCGACGTGATCGCACGCCAGCTGGTGGAAGCCCCGCCCGTGGTCGGCGAGAGCCGAGCCAAGCTCCAGCAGATCGCCCAGGAGATCTCGCGCGGCGTGGAGGAGGGCACTGGCGAGGATCCGGTGCCTCCGCACCTGCGCGAGGCGCACCGGCGGTACTTCGGCGAGATGCGGCGGCGCATCGAGCAGAAGACAGGTCCCTCATCGCCGTGATGCGCCGATCGGTGGCTGTCGCTGCGGCGCTCGCGGCACTCTGGTCCGCGGTCGCGGGAGGATGCGGCGACGGGGAGCGCGCGCAGGATGCGCCAGCCGGGCTGCCGCCGCGCGGGGTCGTCGTGTACGTGTCCGCAGATGAGGCCGTGGCGCGGCCGATTCTCGCGGCGTTTGAGCGAGACACGGGGATCAGGGTGAGCGCGCGCTACGACACGGAGGCGTCCAAGGCCACGGCCCTTGCGGCCATGCTCAAGGCGGAGCGCAACGCACCACGCGCCGATTGCGTGTGGTCCGGCGAGATGCTCACGACGGCCGATCTCGCGGCGCAGGGTGTGCTCGCACCGCATCGCGGACTGCGCGCAGACCGCGTTGCCGACGGGTGCAGGGGAGGGTCTGGCCGCTGGTATGCGTTTGCGGCGAGACCGCGCGTGCTCGTGTACCGGCCTTCGGCCACAGCCCCCTCATCGCTTCCGAGGTCGTGGGCTGATGTCGCGCACGGCACATGGTCGGGCACCATCGCGATGGCAGATCCGAGGTTCGGGACCACGCGTGGTCACATGATCGCGATGTCGATGCTGCCCGACGGGCGAGGCGAGGCATGGATCGATGCGCTTGCCGGTCGTGCGCCGATCGTGCTCGCGGGCGGCAACGCGGCGGTGGTCGATGCGGTGTGGCGCGGCGAGGCCACGATCGGAATGACCGACGAGGATGACGTGCGCGCAGCCCGGGCGCAGGGTGCGGATGTGGAGTGCATCGCGCTTCCGATCGTGGAGGGAGGCGATCCGGCTGAGGGTGCGGTGGTCACGCCCGCGACGCTTGGGCTGGTGGCCGGAGGGCCCAATCCCGCCGAGGCCACTGCGTTCATGGAGTGGATGCTGGCGCCGCAGGTCGAGGCGTGGCTTGCGGCGAGCCGGTCCGGCAACACGCCCATCGCCGACCCGGAGGGTGCACGGGCGTTCGACGTGTCAGTGGCCTGGCCTGAGGGTCTCGCACGAGGCGACGAGTACCGGTGCGCACCGGCGACCAGCGTGGCGATCGTCGACTGGGACCGCGCCGCACGCATCGGCGACGCACCGCTCGCACGTTTCATGTCGCGGGTGCGCCAGGGCCAGTGATGCGAGCCATTGCAGCATGTGCGCTGCCTGCGCTGCTGGTCGCATGCCCCGTCGCATGCAGCGTCATCTCTGCCGCGGTCTCCGGGGAGCATGAGGGCAGCAGGATTGAGCTCGCGGAGCTGGTGGCCGGCTGGAGGGGCACGCTGACCTGGTCGGTCCCGGTGGCGATGGCGTCGGCGATCTTGGGTTGGATGCCCGGCCGAGTCCTCCATGCCCGGCTACGGGCGGGCAAGGGCGCTCTGCTGGCGATCGCAGTCGCGTGGGTGGCGCTCGTGCCGCCGTACGCCCTGTTCTACTGCGGGTGGAGGCTCTTTCGCCCGGGTGTGTGGCTCGCCGACTGGGCCGCCACGCACGGGCACGTGGGTGCGGCACGCGCGTGCGCGCTCGCGCTCGCGCTGATGAGCTGGCTGTGGCCGATTGCGGCGATCGCCGTCGCGGCGCTTGCGCCGCGGCACCGCGCTGGATCGGATGACCTCGCGCGGCTCGACCGGTGCACCTGGTCCGACCGCATCAGGTTGGCCTGGCGACGTGACTGGCCCGCCCTCGCGGCAGCTGCGCTGGCGATGATCGTGGCGCTCGTCGGGGAGACGACGGCATTCGACGTGGCGCAGGTGCTGACCGCATCGTCCGAGCTGCGCCTTCTTGATGCGGCAGGCGCGGATGGTGCCACCCTGTGGCGCGTGGCTGCTGCGCCGAGTGCCGTCACCCTCGCGCTGGTGGTCGGCATCTTCGCGCTGTGGCGCAGGCTTTCGGCACGACGAGATCCGCAGGAGGTCGCGTCCGCTGAGCCACTGCGCTGCAGCGGGCATGCGCGCACGCATGCGTGTGGCATTGGGTTCACCTCGATCCTCGTGTGCGGTGCGCTCATCGTGCCGATGGCGCTGCTGGTCCTGGGCGGGTCGGCGTCCGGCGGGTGGGGCTCCTTCTCCGCGCTTCACGGGAGCGCGGCTGCAGGGACACTCTGTTCAGCGGCGATTGGCGGCGCGCTCGGCGCGCTTGCCGGTGGCGTGACCTGCGTCGCCGCGCTCGGGTCGCGCGGCGCCGCACCGGTGCTGCTCTGCGGTCTGGTATGGGCTGCGGGAGCTGCGCTGCCGGGTGTGCTTCTGGCGAGCGCCTACGAGTCGATGTGGAACGGGCTGCCTGCCCTGCGGACCGTGTACGACTCGATGCTTCTGGTGCCCATGGCGCAGGTCGCGCACGCGGGTCTCGCGTGCTGGATGATCGCGTGCCTGATGGCAGGGATGCTGCCGCGCGAGGCGATCGACGTCGAGCGCCTGCACGGTGGGGGACTCCGCAGCCTCCTGCGCGCCCATGCGCCGTGCGTATGCGCATCGGCGCTCGGTGGCGGCGCCGTCATGGCCGCACATTGCGCATCCGAGACCGTCATCGCGTCGCGCCTGACGCCTCCCGGTGCGGAGCGCATCGCGCCAATGCTGATGAGCGCGATCCACTACCAGGACCAGTCTGCGGTGCTCGCGGCGCTGCCGTGGATGGGCGTGATGGCCGCGGGCATGGCTGCGCTCTGCGTCGTGTCATGGTCGTGGGCTGCGCGTGGGGCACGCGCGAGGCCTACGGCTTGCCGCGCAGTCCCGCTCCTCATGGCGTGCGTCAGCGCAGCCTGGCTCGTGGGGTGCGACGGGCGCAGTGCCGAGTCCAGTGCGGTGCAGCGGGGCGGCGCGGCGGATCAGGATGCCGCCACGGGCCGCGGCGCCGAGCTCGATCCACTCGACCGAGGAGGCGCAGGATTCGGCGCGATGTCGAGCGAGGTCACGGTGTCGGCGGACGCGCCGGCGCCTCTCGCGTGCGAGCAGGTGATCGGCATGCGCGGGCGGATGCCGGGCCGTCTCGATTACCCGCGCGCGGCGGATGTCTCGCCCGACGGATCGATTGCCGTCATCGACAAGTCAGGACGCGTGCAGCGGTTCGCGCCCGACGGACGCGTCCTGGGCGGGTGGCGCATGCCGCGCACCGGGAACGGCATGCCCACGGGCGTGACCATCGACGCTCACGGCAGGCTCTGGATCGCCGACACGCACGAGCACCGGGTGCTGGTCTGCGACTCCGGCGGCACGGAGCTCGGCTCCTTCGGTACGTACGGTCGCGCGGGCGGCGAGTTCATCTACCCCACGGATGTGCTGGTGCTTGACGATGCCGATCCGGCTCGATGCTCCGTGGTCGTCAGCGAGTACGGCGGCAACGACAGGCTGCAGTGGTTTGAGGTGACGCTGGGCGCCGGGAAAGCTGCAGCGTCCGCCGTGCGCTCGGTGGGCACGCAGGGATCCGGAACCGAGCAGTTCCTGCGGCCGCAGTCGATGTCGCGCATGCCCGATGGCGCCATCGCCGTGGCGGATGCGTGCAACCACCGCATCGTCATGCTGTCATCCGATGGCCAGTGGCTCAGGACGCTCGGAACGGCAGGGCGCGAGCTTGGCCAGCTCTCCTATCCGTACGGCGTGATGTCCACAGGCTCCGGCGCCGTGATCGTCGCCGAGTTCGGCAACAACCGCATCCAGTGCCTTGGCGCCGACGGTCGCGGCGTGTGGGTGCGCGGCGGGGGAGGTCGCGAGACCGGCCGTCTCGTGGCGCCGTGGGCAGTTGTCGGCGACGCGTCTGCGCCGATCGTCGTGGACGCCGGCAACTGCAGGCTCGTTCGCGTGCGGCTGCCCTCCGAGGGCGAGAGGTAGCCTCCACCGCGCATGCTGCCGATCGGCTTCGAGCGACCGATTGCCTTGCTCCTGCTGCTGGCGCTGCCTGCCTTGTGGTGGGGTGCATGGCGGTGGCGGCACGCCACGGGCGTGGCGCGGGCGTGGACTGCGGCGACGGTGCGGTCCGTGCTGCTTCTTCTGCTGGCGGGGGCGCTGGCGCAGCCTTCCATCGTCAGGCGCGGCGAGGGCGTGACGCTGCTCGTCGTGGCCGACGTGAGCCGGTCCGTGCCTCCCGCGCTTCTGCAGCGTGCCGAGTCGGCGCTGCAGCAGGCCGTGGCTGAGCCGCCGAACCGCGAGGACCGTGTCGGTGTCGTGACCGTGGCGCGCGAGGCCGCTGTGGCGGAGATCCCGCGCATCGGCGGTGAGGTGCACCTTGGCGGGCACGGCGGCGATGCCGAGGGCAGCGACCTGGCCGCGGGCTTGCGACGTGCGCTGGCGCTGCTTCCGGCGGACACGATGAACCGCATCCTGCTCGTGTCTGACGGGAACGAGACTGCCGGCAGCCTCTCGGAGGCTGCCGATCTCGCGGCGGCCAACGGCATCCCCATCGACGTGCTTCCGCTCGAGTACGCCCACCCGCGCGAGGTCGTGATGGAGGCGCTTCGGGTTCCGGCGCGCGCGCGCCTGGGACAGGCGGCCACCATGCGCGTCCTGCTGCGCAGCCAGGGCGCCTGCGAGGGCACGCTCTACATCTGGCGCAACGACCAGCCGATCGATCTTGATGCCGACACGCCCGGCGCGGGGCGGCGCATCAGCCTCTCTGCGGGACCCAACACCATCGAGATCCCCATCGCGCTCGAGCTCGCGGGCGCGCAGCGCTTCCGCGCGGTGTTTGAGCCCGATCCGGCGTGCGGCGATGCGATCGTCGAGAACAACGCCGGAGCCGCGACGGCATTCGTCGAGGGTGATGGCCGTGTGCTGGTGGTCGACGACACGGGAGTGGAGAGCGCATCGCTCGTGGATGCGCTGCGCGCGGGCCGCATCGGCGTCGACGTGATCGCATCCGATGCGCTGGCCGGCGGCATCGCGGTGCTCTCAGGCTATGACGCCGTCGTGCTCAGCAACATCCCGCGCTACGCGGTAGACAACGCGACGGACCGGATGCTCAAGGCCTACGTCCACGACCTTGGTGGGGGGCTTCTGATGACGGGCGGCGACCGGTCCTTCGGCGCGGGCGGATGGATCGACAGCGAGACCGCGAAGGCCATTCCCGTCAAGATGGACCCGCCCGCCACGCGCGAGCTTCCGCGCGGAGCGCTCGCGCTGGTCGTGCACTCCTGCGAGATGCCGCAGGGCAACTACTGGGGACAGCAGGTGGCGATCGCGGCCATCGAGGCGCTGTCGCGCCTGGACTACATCGGCATCGTGGTGTTCGGGTTCGGCGGCGGCGGCAACGGCGCGCAGTGGGCGCACCCGATGCAGCTCGCCGGCGACAAGACTGCGGCGGTCGCCGCGGCGCGCGGCATGGTGGTGGGCGACATGCAGGACTGGCAGGGCGCGCTCACGCTCGCCTACGAGGGGCTGATGGGGGTGCGCGCCGGACAGCGGCACGTCATCATGATCTCCGATGGCGATCCCGCGCCGCCGACCCAGGCGCTGCTCGATTCCTTCAAGTCGTCGCGCATCACCATCACGACCGTGATGGTCTACGGGCACGGCTCCGCGGCCGATTTCCAGAACATGCGTGCCATGGCCGAGCAGACCGGCGGCACCTTCTACAACATCACTGCGGCCACCGTGAAGAGCCTTCCGCGCATCTTCACCAAGGAAGCCACGATGGTGTCGCGCACGCTTGTGCTCGAGGGCGACTTCCAGCCCGAGGCGCGCGCGGACGTGGGCGGACCGGTGTCGGTCTCGAATCCGTTGCCGCGCATCGGCGGGTACATCGTGACGGTGCCTCGCGAGGGACTGGCGCAGGTGCCCGTCGTCAACGTCACCTCGGAGGGCACCGACCCGATCTTCGCGTACTGGAACCACGGGCTGGGCAAGGCGATCGCCTACACCAGCGACACCTCCGGCCGGTGGGGATCCAACTGGATCGCGTGGCCCGGGTACCAGCCGTTCTGGGAGCGTGCGGTGCGATGGCTCATGCGGCCGCCCGCGCCGTCCAACATCGCGATGCGCACGCGCACCGAAGGTGAGCAGGCGATCGTCGAGCTCGACGCGACAGACGCAGCCGGCGGGCTCGCGAACTTCCTCCGCACCGACGCGCGCATCGTGCGTCCCGACGGCACTGTCGCGCCGCTTCCGATGGAGCAGACGGGGCCAGGCCGGTACCAGGCTCGCTTCGACACCCCGGAGACCGGCTCGTACCTCGTCGATGTGGGTCTTCTCGACGGGCGCGGTGCGCGCTCGGGCGGGTCCGTGCAGGCGAGCGTGAGCGTGCCCTATGCGCGCGAGTTCCGCTCCACGCGCGACAACGCCGCGCTGCTGCGCAGCGTGGCCGAGCGCACTGGAGGCACCGCGTACACGATCGCCGACGTGGCGACCGCCCAGCTCTTTGACCGCCGCGGTCTTGCGGTGCCTGAGGCGGTGCGCCGCATCTGGGATGTGCTGGCGATCGTGGCGGCGGCGCTGCTGGTGATGGATGTGGCGGTGCGGCGCCTGGCCTTCGACCGCGATGCCGCGAAGGAGCTCGCCCAGGGTGTGGTGGGCAGCACCTCTGCAGCGACCGGCCAGTCTGTGGCCGCATGGCGGGCGGCCAGAAGCAGGGCGGCCGTGACGCGCGATGCCGCCGGAGAGTCCGCCCCGCCTGCGGCAGGCGGCTCCGGGCTGCGAAAGGGTGCTGGACCGGCAGCGCGCGGCGCGTCATCGCCTGCGCCAACTGGGCCCGAGTCTGCTCAAGCTCCATCGCCGCCGCCGGTCACGCAGCCCGATGCGGATGCCGATTCCCCGCTCTCCCGCCTGCGCAAGGCCAAGCGCCGTGCGCAGGAGGAGCGTGAGGGCGGTGATGGGAGTCAAGGCCATGGCTAGCGGTCCCGCTGAATCTGCGTACGGCGGCGCACGAGCCATGCATGCGGCGCCTGCCGCACTGCAGGAGCGCATCGAGTCTGTTGAAGGGGTGCGCGAGGCGTGTGCCGCGTTCCGCAGCGTCGCAGACTTGCTGCGCGCCGCCATCGGACGCACCGTGATCGGCCAGCAGGAGGCGGTCGAGCAGGTGCTGATGGCGCTCTTCGCCAATGGCCACATCCTGCTCGAGGGAGTGCCCGGCCTCGGCAAGACGCTCCTCGTGAAGGCGCTCGGGTCCGCGCTTGGACTTGGCTTCTCACGCATCCAGTGCACGCCGGACCTCATGCCTGCAGACGTGCTCGGTACCCACATCGTCGTCGACGACGAGGCGGGCGGCGGGCGCTCGATGCGCTTCCGGCCCGGACCGATCTTCACGCAGGTCCTGCTGGTGGACGAGATCAACCGCGCGACGCCCAAGAGCCAGTCCGCCCTGCTCGAGGCAATGCAGGAGCGCCGCGTGACTGTCGGCGGTGAGACGCGCGACCTGCCCTCGCCGTTCCTGGTGCTCGCCACGCAGAACCCGATCGAGCAGGAGGGCACCTATCCGCTGCCGGAGGCGCAGCTCGACCGGTTCCTGCTCAAGGTGACCGTACCGTACGTCTCGCGGGAGGAACTCGTCGCGATCCTCGAGCGCACGACAGGTGGCCCCGTCGCGGAGTTCGCGCCTGTGCTCGGTGCCGCGGGCATTGCGGCCGCGCAGCGGCTCGCGCGCATGGTGCTGGTGGCACCGCACGTGCAGGACTACGCGATCAGGCTCGTGCTGGCCACGCATCCCGACGGTCCGGCATGTCCCCCGGACCTTGCGCCGCTGATCTCGATCGGGGCGAGCCCGCGCGCCGCGCAGGCGCTGCTGTCCTGCGCGAAGGTGCGTGCGCTGTGCGCTGGCCGTGCTGCCGTAGGCACCTCCGACATCGCGGCGCTCGCGCACCCGGCACTGAGGCACCGCGTGATGCGATCCTTCGAGGCCGAGGCAGGCGGCATCCCGGTCGATGCCATCGTCGACCGGGTGCTGGCGCATGTGCCGCGGGAGTGGCAGCCATGACGCGCCTCGAGCGGCTGGACCAGATGCTCGATCCGCAGGTGATGGCGATGCTCGACCAGCTCGACATCGTCAGCAGGAAGATCTTCTCCGGGAAGATCCAGGGCGAGCGCCGCAGCCGGCGCAGGGGCCAGAGCGTCGAGTTCGCAGACTTCCGTCCGTATGTGCATGGCGATGACCTGCGGTTCGTCGACTGGAACATCTACGGACGCCTGGACCGGCTCTTCCTCAAGCTCTTCCTCGAGGACGAGGACCTGAGCCTGGTCATCGCCGTGGACCGCAGCGGATCGATGGCGTACGGCGATCCGCACAAGTTCGACTACGCGCGCCGTCTTGCGATGGCGCTTGGCTACATCGGGCTCGTCAACCACAACCGGGTCACGCTGTGCGCCTTCGGCGGCGCAGGTGGCGTCGCGCGCTCGACGGCGATGCGCGGCCGGCGCCGCACGAGCGAGATGGGCCGCTGGCTGCTAGCGCTGGAGGCCGGCGGCGATGCCGGGTTCGACGACGCGATGCGCACGATCGCGCTGTCGCGGCACGGCCGCGGCGTGCTCGTCGTCATCTCCGACTTTCTCGTGCCTGGAGGCACCGAGCGCGGGCTGCGCTACGTGGGCGGACGCGGGTTCGATGTGCACGCGATCCAGCTGCTCGCGCCGGAGGAGCTCGAGCCTGCGGCGCATGGCGTCACAGGAGACCTTCGCCTCGTGGACATCGAGAGCGGGACGGAGACCGAGGTGACCGCGACGGCCGCGGTCGTGCGCACATACCGCGAGGCCCTTGATGCGCACGTCGCCGCGCTGCGCGACTTCTGCGTGCGGCGCGGCATCACGCACACGCTGGTGCCGACCACGATGAAGCTCGATACGCTGCTCGTGGACTACCTCAGGCGACGCGGGCTCGTCGCATGAACTGGGTTGCGCCCATCGCAGGCCTCGTCGTCGCGGCGGCCACGGTCCCGCCGCTGCTGGCGCTCTACTTCCTCAGGCTGCGCCGCGCACGCCGAACCATCTCGAGCACGATGCTGTGGACGCGCGCCACCGAGGACCTGCGCGCGAATGCGCCCTTCCAGAGGCTTCGGCTCTCGATCCTGCTGCTGCTCCAGCTGCTCGCGCTGGCGCTTGTGGCGCTCGCCATCGCGCAGCCGTACGCGGATCTCGGCGCAGGAGGCGCGCAGCGCGTCGTGCTGCTGGTCGACCGTTCAGGATCGATGAACGCACAGGATGGCGGCACGACGCCGAGTGCGCGGCTGGAGGAGGCCAGGCGGATTGCGCTCGCGCGCGTGCGCGACCTGCACGGCGGAGGCATCTTCTCCGGTGCCGCTCCCGAGATCGCGGTGATCGCCTTCGCGGGAGGGGCCGAGGTGCTTGCGCCGTACACCGACAATGCCGCGCAGGTGCGCGACGCCATTGCGGCAATCAGGCCTACAGATGAGCCGAGCCGGGTAGGGGAGGCACTCGAGCTCGCCCGCGCCTTCACCGCCGTGACGCGGCCTGACGACCCGGATGCGCGGCCTGCGGCGCCTCCGGTGATCGAGCTCATCTCCGACGGACGCATTGAGGACCTCTCCGATCAGGTGCTGCGCGAGGGCGAGCGACTCGCCTACCGCCCTGTGGGCTCGCGCGATTCCTCCAACGCCGGTGTGGCTTCTGTGGCGGCGGCGCGCGACCCGGACCGCCCGGAGCAGGTC
>VERO01000313.1 GCA_018882625.1 Phycisphaerales bacterium
AGCCAGGCCCGCGACGCAGGCATTCCGGTCCTGAACTGGAACCGCTTCCGCATCCTGACTGGCGCGGCAGAGCGCTGACGCGGTGCGGCCCCGCGGCGCCCTCACCCGCCTGTCGGATGCGGCGCAGTATGCGGTCCTGCGCGGCGCATTCGCGCTCACCCACTCCTTCGGCATCGAGCAGAACATGCGCACCGCGTCGGCCGTGGGACGCGGCTACGCGCGCATGGTGCGCCGGCACCGGCTGAGGGCGCAGCACCACATCGCGCAGGCGATGCCTGAGCTTGCGCCCGCGGACGTCGAGACTCTCGCGCGCCGCTCGATCGAGAACATGTTCCAGATGTTCATGGTGGAGTCGGTCGCGGTGCCGCGGCTGCTCACGCCTTCGTCGTGGACCGACCGCGTGCGCATCGCGCCCCAGGGCGCCGGGCTCATGCACGAGAATGTGGAGCTGCTGCTGTCGGGGCGTCCCATGCTCATGGTCACGGGGCACTGCGGCAACTGGGAGCTGCTGGGTTTCGCGCTGGCGCTGCTCGGGTTCGACACCGTGGCGCTCGCGAGGCCTCTCGACAACCCGTGGCTCGACGCCTGGATCCGCGCCGTGCGCGAGGCACGAGGCTTGCGCATCCTGACCAAGTTCGGCGCCACGGCCGAGGTCCAGCGCGTGGTCGAGGCAGGCGGCCGCGTCGGGTTCATCGCCGACCAGAACGCGGGCAGCGACGGCCTCTTCGTGCCCTTCTTCGGCAGGCTTGCGTCGAGCTACAAGTCGATCGGACTGCTGGCGATGCGCTACGAGCTGCCGGTCGTCACCGGCATCGCGCGCCGCACCGGGGACTCGTTCCGCTACGAGCTCGAGTGCGTCGACGTGATGCGTCCTTCGGATTGGGCCGATGCGCCCGACCCGCTCTACTACATCACGGCCCGCTTCAACCGTGCCATCGAGCAGAGCGTGCGCACGCGTCCCGAGCAGTACCTCTGGGTGCACCGCCGCTGGAAGAGCAGGCCGCAGCACGAGATCGAGGGCACTTCCATGCCGGAGAGGCTGCGCACGAAGCTGCGCCAGCTGCCCTGGATGACCGACGCGGAGATGGCGCGGCTCGAGCAGCCGTTCCTGCCTGCGGAGGGGGACCGTTGAGCGCGCCCAGCCCCGGCGAGCGCCGGCTTGAGGGTGCGGTCATACTCGTCGTCGACGACGACCAGGACATCCTCGCGGGCATCGCGCTCGCGCTGCAGCTTGAGGGTGCGCACGTGGTGGCCGCGGGCAATGGCGTCGAGGCGCTGGCGCGGGCGGTCTCGGACGAGCCGGACCTGGTCGTGCTCGACCTCATGCTGCCGGCCGTCAGCGGACTGTCCGTCGCCGAGCGGCTGCGCAACGTGGCGCCTGACCTGCCCATCGTCATGGTCACCGCCAACAAGGGCCTCAGGCACAAGGAGTTTGCGCTCAGGATGGGCATCTCCGCGTACTTCACGAAGCCCGTGCCGCTGCAGCACCTCATCGCGACCGTCGCGTCCCTGATCCCCGCCGACGACGGCACGGACTGATATCTTCGGCTGCCCGATGCGTCACTTCATCGTCACGAGCCCCACCTCAGGCGGAGACCGGGGCCTGCAGCCCATGGGCTCCCGTGCCGCGATCCTGGACGCGCTCGCGCAGCGCAACACGACGCCTGAGCGCCCGGGGGAGGACACGCTGTACGGTCCTGGCATCGTCGTGGAGCTCAGTCCCGGACAGGATCCCGTGCTGCAGATGATCCTCTTCATCGACGACGAGGACATCGCATGGCAGGTGATCCCGCGCCTTGCGCGCGACCTCCACTGGAGGATGGTCGACGACTCGACGGGGCGCGAGATGGTCTTCGGGCGCTAGGCGGTGCTGCCGTGATCGTGCGCACCGCTCTGCTCGCGCTGATGCTGGTGGCGCTCGATCTGGGGTGGCTGCTCTCGCCTGCGCCCGGCGCTGCGGCCACGTGGCCTCGCACGGCGACCTTCGGCCACTGCGCGCTCACGCTGCATGAGCCCAGGCGCGACCCGGCATCCGATGACCAGGGCGCGCACACGCTGCGACTCGCGTTCGCGTGCGCCGTCCGAGCCTCCGATGCGCACGCGCCGGTCGGCACTGCGCAGGCGGCGCTGCGCGGTACGGCAGTGGTGACGGGACAGCCGCAGGCGGACCGTGGCGCCTACGCGATGGACGCTGCGCGGGTCGGGGCGATCGCGTTCCCGACCGTGCTCGAGCCCGAGAGCGCCGATGCGCGCGAGTGCCTCGCCGCGGTCGAGGCCGCACTCTCGGGCACCGCGCTTGCTGACGGCGATCCGAGGTTCCGCGCGCTGCCGCCGGGCGAGACGCTGCTGGCCGGACCGGACGCGCGCGTCTACGCGCTGCGCGCCGGGGCCTGGTGGCGCGAGGAGACGGACGGCTCCTGGTCACGGCTCGCGGAGCGCGGGTCGTCGGCCGCACGGCGCGATGCGCGGCTCGTGCCGCTCGAGCGCGCCATGACCGAGCGTCAGCTGCGCGACGGCCGCTGAGTCGCGCCGCGCGGCCGCGTGCGGGGCGTGCGGCCTGTCTTCTCGATCACCACGATGGTGCCGGTGGGCGTGCGCACCTGGTCCACCACCGCCCCGCGCAGCTCGCCGAGCTCGCGCGCCGACTCTGCGACCTCCGTCGCCGCCTGCTCGCCCTTGATCGTCAGCATGACGCCGCCCGGCCGTACCAGCGGCAGGCACAGCTCAAGCAGGACCGCAAGACGGGCGACGGCACGGCTCGTGACTGCGTCGAAGCGCTCGCGCGTGGCGTGATGATCCTGCCCGAGATCCTCCGCGCGGCGCTGCTCGACGCGCACGTTGCGCAGCCCCAGCG
>VERO01000314.1 GCA_018882625.1 Phycisphaerales bacterium
TTGCGCACGATCGTGACGCGCACCTTGCCCTCGCGGAGCTTGCCGCGCATCGCGGCGGTGTCCGTGTTGGACATCCCGCGGATCTCGACGAGCACGGCGCCGTCGAGCCCCGCAAAGCGCGAGCGGTACTCCTTGACGATCATGTCCTTGACTTGCTTGCTCATGGCTTCTCCTTCAGCCGCCTCAGACGGCGACCTGGACTCCTGGGCTCATTGACGCGGAGATGACGCACTTGCGGATGTAGGTGCCCTTGCTCGTCGCGGGCTTGGCCTTCTGGATGAGGCTGATGAAGTGCTCGAGGTTCTCGAGCAGGTCGGCATCGCTGAAGCTCATCTTCCCGATGACGCAGTGCACGTTGCCTCCGTCGTCGTTGCGGTACTCCACCTTGCCTGCCGCGAACTCCTTCACCGCGGTCGCGATGTCCGGGGTCACGGTGCCCGCCTTCGGCGAGGGCATGAGCCCCTTCGGGCCAAGCACCTTGCCGAGCTTGCTGACGACGCGCATCATGTCGGGGCTTGCGACGGCAACGTCAAAGTCCATCCAACCGCCCTCGATCTTCGAGACGAGGTCGTCGCCGCCGGCCTCGATCGCGCCAGCCGACTTCGCCGCCGCGACCTTGTCGCTCTGGCAGAAGCAGATCACCTTGGCGGTCTTGCCCACGCCCTTGGGGAAGCTCGTGGCCCCGCGCAGCGTCTGGTCTGCGGCCTTGGGGTCGATGCCCAGGTGCACGACGACGTTGACCGTCTGGTCGAACTTCGGCGCCTTGAACGTGCGGAGCGTCTTCACCGCGTCAGCGGGGGCCTTGGCGACATTGCGCAGTGGGGCTGCAGCGCCCTGGTTGGCGCGCACGCGCTTGCTGTGACCGATGAATGTCTTTTCCTTGGTCGCCATGGGTCAGGCCTCCACCGTCACGCCCATCGAGCGGGCAGTTCCTGCGATCGTGCGCATCGCGGCCTCGACAGAGGCAGCCCCGAGGTCCTTCATCTTGTCCTCGGCGATCTTGCGCAACTGGTCCTTCGTGATCATGCCGATCTTCTCCGTGTTCGGCTTGCCGGAGCCCTTCTCGACCTTGAGCGCGGCAGCGATGAGCACGGAAGCCGGCGAGCTCTTGATCTCGAGGTCGAAGGAGCGGTCGGCATAGACCGTCACGATGCAGCCGACCACGCGGCCGTTGAGCTCGCGCGTCGCATCGTTGAACTTGGTGATGAACTGGCCTGGGTTGACGCCGTTGGCGCCAAGCACCGGTCCGAGCGGCGGGGCCGGAGTGGCCTTCCCGCCCGGGGCCATGATCTTGAATACCTTGGAAACCTTCTTGGCCATGGTCGTTACCTCCCACCTCGACGTCCCCTCCGTGGGGGCTGCGCGGGTTCAGCCAAGATCCCGCGCGTCGAAGTAGTGCATGCGGCTGGAATTGTGAGCCGGGCAATGTAGGGCCCCTAGCCCCGAGGCGCAAGTGGCACGGCGAGCATTACATTGCGCCCCACGATGCCAGAGGCCTTCCTGGACGACTTGGCGTGGCGCGGGCTGCTGCACCAGACCACTTCTGAGGCTCTGGGCGGCTATCTGGGAGTTCCCGGACGTGTCGGCTACGTGGGCTTCGATCCCACATCCGACAGCCTCACCGTCGGCAACCTCGTCGCGCTCCTGCTGCTCGCTCGCTGGCAGCGTGCGGGCCATGCCCCGATCGCGCTGATGGGAGGCGGCACGGGGCTCATCGGGGACCCATCAGGCAAGAGCGCGGAACGCGCGCTGCTGGACCGCGACCAGGTGCGCGCCAACATGGACGCGCAGCGCCCGGTCTTCGAGCGCGTGCTCGACTTCTCGGGAAGCTGCGCGGCGCGCATCGTCGACAACGCAGACTGGCTTGCCGGGCTCGGCTACATCGAAGTGCTGCGCGACATCGGCAAGCACTTCTCGGTGAACCAGATGATCGCGCGCGACTCGGTGGCGACCCGGCTGCATGGGCGCGAGCAGGGGATCTCCTACACCGAGTTCTCCTACATGATCCTGCAGGCCTACGACTTCCTGCACCTGCACCGCGCGCACGGCTGCACCGTGCAGCTTGGCGGCGCGGACCAGTGGGGCAACATCGTCAGCGGCATCGACCTCGTGCGGCGCATCGCCGGCGCGGAGTGCTTCGGGATCACGAACCAGCTGCTCACGAAGGCCGACGGCACCAAGATCGGCAAGACCGAGTCCGGCGCCATCTACCTCGGCGCGCACCGCACCTCGCCGTACCGCTTCCACCAGTACTGGGTGAACTCCTCCGACGAGGACGCGGTGCGCTACCTGCGCTGGTTCACGTTCCTCGGCCGCGAGGAGATCGAGTCGATCGCGGCGCAGCATGCGTCGCAGCCGCAGGCACGCGGTGCGCAGCGGCGCCTCGCCGACGAGCTCACCACGATGATCCACGGCACTGGCGAGACGGCGCGCGCCAACGCATGCGCGCACGCGCTCTTCGGCGGCGACGTGCGTGCGCTCGATGCGGCAAGCGTGGCGGCCGTGGCCGAGGACCTTCCCACCGCGGAGCTTGCGCGCGATGCGCTTGCGGGTGCGGGCATCCCGATGGCCGACGCTCTCGTCGCCACGCATCTGGCCAGCAGCAAGCGCGAGGCGCGTGACTTCCTCGCGGCAGGCAGCGTGTCGCTCAACGGGGAGAAGGTCGCGCCGGATTCCGTGCTCACCGCTGCGCACCTGATGCACGGCACGCTGGCGCTGCTGCGCCGCGGCAAGCGCCAGTGGGCGGCCGTGCGCGCCGTGTAGTCGACCTCGGCGCATTGGTGCGAGGCCAGGCGCACCCGGCGGGCTGACCCTCAGCGCGTGGTGCGTGGCCGTGCGAACGC
>VERO01000315.1 GCA_018882625.1 Phycisphaerales bacterium
CATTGGCGGCAAGCTGGTACGTGCCGCCGGCGGACGTCGGAATGCGCCACGTGGCCTGGCTGTTCGCAAGCTTCAGCCGGGTACCGCTCCACTCGGGCTGGAAGACGCGGCCCGCGAGCGTTCCCTGTGCGATCGACGTGATCGGCGCCGTGGACCGGTAGACGTCGTAGGTGAGCGGCAAGGTCGAGTCCACTCTCCACACGACGAAGACCTGCCCCGCAGCAGACCAGGCGCGCACGTCGGTCTGCGCATCAGCTTCCGCTGACAGCGTGCTTGACAGCCCAATCGCAAGCGGGACGGCACACCGTCGCCACATGGTCCGCGCATCACCCGCCACGGCCGAACCTCCCCAAGCCGCGCTGGCGCCGCGACGCACGGGCCTCATCGAGAATCTGGCGCCACTTGCCGTACTGCTCCTCCGTCAGCACGCCCCGGATCTCCATGTCGAGCGTGCCCTGCTCAGCCACCATCCGCTGACCGAGCTCGGCACGGAGTGCGGCGATGAGTCGGAGGCGCTCCTCGAGGGCCGTTCGCATCGCATCGACCTGCGCATCGGTCAGCTGCAGACGATCGCGCAACCTCTCGGCAATCGCACTGCCAAGCTCCTCGACCGGCCTCGTCGGATCCGCCGGCGCGAATGCCGTCGACTGGCGCTCCGCAAGAGAGGCCGATGCCGCGCCGATCACGCAACCTGACGCCAGGATCACGGCCGACAGGAGCGCCGGTCGCCCGACATTCCGTCCATACCACGGACCCCACACTTTCGCGCTCCAGGTCATGGCAGCCTCCACTCGATGGACACCAGCAGCTCCTCGACGGGATCGGGCGTGGCAGGGCCCACCCACATCGCGAGGCATGCCGCCAGCACGGCAAGACCGACCGAGACGGCGCAGGCTCCCAGCAGCACGCGCCCCTGCAACACGCGCATGCGCTCGATGCGAGCGATGGTTGAGGCCGCCGCTGCGCCAGGCGCAGGTGGCGGCAGATCCTGCCTTGCGAGCTCCACGATTCTGGACAGTGTCATCATTGCAGGTCTCCTGGCTCAATTCCGCACGATCGGGCCACCTCGGCGAGCCGCTGGCGCGCCCGGTGCACGCGCATCTTCATGCCGCCCGCCGACCATCCCGCGCGTGCAGCCGCCTCGGACATCGACAGGCCCTCGATGTAGACGAGCACAAGCGCGAGCCGCTCTGGAGGGTCGATTCGCCCGAGCAGCTCGTGAAGGAGCTGTGCCGCCTCGACCGGCGCCTGCGAGGCGGCGAGCGCCCGCAGCGCATCGTCGGAGAGCTGCGAAACCCGACTCCGGTCGCGGCTTCGCTGTCTCCAGAAGCGGTAGCCCACGCGCGTCGCAATGCGCGCGAGCCAGCGCTCGAGGCTTGACTCGGACCGAAAGCCGCGGATCGAGCTGCACATCTCCACGAAGGTGTCCTGTACGAGCGACTCCCAGTCGTTTCGGTCGCGCGTGAAGCGCCACAGGATCCGGCCGACGAAGGCCTCGTGCCCTGAAATGATCCGGCTGAGCGCCGCGGGATCGCCTCGTTTGGCGCGAGCGATGTCGTCCATGTCGCGGTGGGTCCTCGCCGTCAGGGTCCCGGTGGCATCGGGGAGCGTTCACGCTGCTCGGCGGGGCGCACATGGGTGTTGTCCGGCACGCGCTCAGCACGGACCCCACGCGGCAAGAAGAACGCCGAGGTCGACTCCGTTCGTCTGCGCGTCGCCGCTGAGGTCTGCGGCGGCTGTGCCCCACCCGGCAAGCAGGGCCGCGAGGTCCGCGCCGCCCACGGAGCCGCCACCGTCGAGGTCGGCCGGGCACCCGGCCCCTTGCACCGTGATGACGCCGATGTTGAGGGTGAGCCGGTTTGCGGTGTAGACAAGCCCATGGACTGAGTTGTAGGCGATGTCGACGGGCTGAACGGTGTTCGGTCCAAGCGGCACCAGCTGCACCTGTGTGTCGGTCGCGGCATCCACCACAGCTACCGTGTGGCTCCACTCGTTGACCCAGTAGATCCTGCGGTCGCGCGCACTGAAGCAGAAGGCAGTCGGCTCGTCGCCGGCGGTCAGCGTCTTGATGACCGCACTGGCCTGGGCACTGATCACCGACACAGTGCACTCCTCGGGCGTGTTCGGCCCAGGCGCACCGACGTTGGAGCAGTACACCTTGTTCCCCTCAGGGTTGTGGACCATCGCGGTTGGCCCGTCCCCCACCGGCACCGTGGCGACCACGGCGTTCGTCACCCCGTCAATCACCGTGACTGTGTCCGAGCCGTAGTTGGAGCAGTACACCCGGTTGCCCTGCGGATTGAACAGGATGCCGCGCGGCACGTTGCCCACCGGGATTGTCGCAATCACGGAATTGGTGGAGCCCGAGATCACCGATACGGTCTGGCTGCCCGCGTTCGGGCAGTACACCTTGTTGCTCGTCGGGTTGTAGCAGATGACGCGCGGGGTGGATCCGACCTGCACGGTTGATATGACGGCGCTCGATGCGCCATCGATCACCGTGACGTTCCCGGAAAACTCGTTTGCGCAGAAGACCCGGTCGTTGACGGAGTTGTAGCACAGCGCACGTGGGCCGTCGCTCACGGGCACGACAGCCAGCACCTGATCCGTCACGCCGTCGATGACCGTCACGCTGTCGGCGAAGTAGTTGGCGACGTACACCCTGTTGCGGAGGGTGTTGAGGCAGAAGTCCCGCGGACCAGCGGCCATGGGCACCGTCGCGATGATGGCGTCGCTTGCGCCATTGATGATCGTGACGCTCTCGTTGGATGGCGCGCCCGTCTGAGGGGTGTTCGCGGTGTAGAGCTTGTTGCTGATGGGGTTGTAG
>VERO01000049.1 GCA_018882625.1 Phycisphaerales bacterium
CCCCTGACCCGCCGCCGCTGCCTACGATCGGCACCCATGCTCAAGATCCTCGGAGGCTCGCTCAGGTCACGGATGCTGCAGGCGCCCCCGGGCCATGTGACGCGCCCGATGGGTGCGCGCACCAAGGAGGCGATCTTCAACGTGCTGCGCGGATGGTTCGACGGCACGCGCGTGCTCGACCTCTTCGCCGGTGCCGGCACCATGGGAATCGAGGCCGCGAGCCGCGGCGCGGGACGCGTCGTGTGCGTGGAGCAGGAGCGGCAGGTCTTCGACTTCCTGCGCGCCAACATCGCCATCCTCGGCATTGGCGACCGGGTCGACGCCGTGCAGGCCGATGCGCTCGGTCCCGGCGTGATCGGGCTTGCCCCCGCACCCGTGGATGTGGTGTTCATGGATCCCCCCTTCGAGGTGGCGCGCACGCCCGAAGGCATGGCGCGCATCACGGAGCAGTGCGCACGTCTCCGCGCGGTGATGGCGCCCAAGTCATTCCTCGTGCTTCGGCTGCCCGACCTCCCCGGCGACGCGGGTCTCGCGATCGCAGGATTCTCGGGTCCCGAGATCCGCTCCTACGGGCGCGAGCAGCACGTGCTGCTCTACATGCCATGCGCCGACGATCGCGATCCCGCGACACCGGGCTCGGAGCGATGAGATGGTGACGATGCCTGGCCAGTTCCCGCGCAGCCTGATGCGCATGAGCTGGTGGACAACGCTTGGCGGGGTGCCTGCGGTGGTGGTGCATCCGGCTCGTGATGCCGATCCCGCGGATGCTGCGGCGCCCCTGCCGCTGCCAGCGCCCACGCTGATCTGGATGCACGGCCGCACGGCGACCAAGGAGCTTGACCCCGGGCGATACCTGCGGCTCGCGCGCGAGGGGATCTCCACCATCGCGCTGGACCTTCCCGGGCATGGCCAGCGCGAGGACCTCGCGATGCAGGCGCCTGCCCGCGCCATGGCGATGATCGGGCAGATGGCCGACGAGATCGACGCCGTGGTGGCCGACGCCTGCGCGCTGGGCGTCATCGACGTGTCGCGGCTGGCGGTCGGGGGAATGTCCGCGGGCGGGATGGCCTCCTGCGTGCGGCTGTGCTCGCGCCACCCGTTCAGGTGCGCGCTCATCGAGTGCTCCACCGGCGACTTCGCGTCCCTTGCGGGTATGCCCATCCACGATGCGGCGATCGCGCATCGCCTCGATCCCCTGACGCACCTCGATGGATGGCGCGACATCCCGTTCCTGGCGCTGCATGCGCGCCATGACGAGTGGATGCCTCACGCGGGCGCGGAGCGGTTCGTCGCGGCGCTGCGCGCACGCAGTGCCCAGCCCGAGCGCATCGGCCTGTACACCTACGAGCGCACCGGAGCGGTCGCGGAGCACATCGGATTCGGGCAGATGTCGCACGACGCGAAGACGCGCGGATGCGAGTTCCTCGCGCGCTACCTGCGCGGGGACTGATCGGCCGGAGGCGGCGCGGGCACTGGCGGCGCCACCACGGCCGCAGCGGCGGCGTCGCTCCCCGAAGAGCTGGAGCCCCCGGAGGATGCGGGCTTCGCGCCAGCTGCACGGCGCGCGAGCACGGGGCTGCGGCCGCGCCAAATCGCATCGCCCGAACCGCGCGCCACGATGTCGTCGACGAAGTCTCGGTAGCCCGACGCGAAGCGCTCGAGGTCGGGCGTGAAGTAGGCGCGGATCCAGTAGCGGCCCGGCACCAGGCGCGTGCCGCGGCGCAGCGCGCGGTCGAGCGCGCGCGCCTCGTCCTGCGGCATCGGTGCGCTGCGCAGCGTGTCCGACACGCGGCCCGCGACGCAGTCGGCAAGCAGCCTCGACAGACCGGATCCGTACGCACCGTCCTCGCCCTCGCGGAGGTAGTGCACCAGCGCCCACACCTGCGCGTAGTAGGTCAGCAGCCGGTCGCGCCCGTCCGCGAGGTACTCCTGGGCCGTGGAATCGAGGATCTGGTCGATGGGGACCGTGCGGCCGCGGCGCACCGCATCGCGGAGCTCGCCGAAGCGCTCGAAGTTCCTCCACGGCGTGAAGATGGGCTCGCCGCTCTCGGGCGAGATGCGGTGCCCCTCCATGTAGGCGGCGATCCCCTCCTCGAGCCAGGGCGGGAGCTCCTGCCGGAACAGCGACTGCGTGAACTGGTGCCACCCCTCATGCGCGAGGATGGTGAGCGTGTCGCCCGGGCCGATGTCGTACAGGATCGCCTCCGCGTTGGAGGTGTAGCCGCCACGGCCGAGGGCGAGGTAGGCACCCGCCTCGGCACCGAGCTTCGTCCGCGTGTGCGCGGCCCACTCGTCGCGGGAACCGAACACGTAGGTGTCGAGCTGGCGGTCTGGCGCCGGCAGCGGCGCCAGCGACGTCGTCCAGTGCGCCATCGCGCGCTCGGAGAAGATCGCCATGAGGCGCTTGAACTCCTCGCTGCGCATCGTGGTGTGGATGCGGAAACTCGGGGTGATGATGCGTTCGCCCTCCCGAGTCGTGCTGCGCCAAGGCTCGACAGCTCGCACCACCGCGCCATTGGGTGCCATCCCAACCGGCTCAGGTGCGGCAACAGGCGCGCGTGTCACGCTGCCTGCGCGCGCAGGCTCCGTCTCGGGCATGGCCCGGGGATCGTCGGTGAGCGGGCCCGCGCGGCAGCCGGCGACAGCGGCAATCGCGAGCGCCGCGGTCGACAGCAGCGCACGGATGTCGTGTCGAGGCGTTGGGGTGGACCGCGCCAGCATCACGTACCTGACGCAGCCTACGCCGAGAACGGCGCACCGTCACTCCAAGAGCGGCCACTCTGCCGCGGATTGGGGGATTCAGGCGCCGGCGAGCGACTCGCGCGCCTTGCGGGCAGCGGCGATGTCTGCCTCCGCCTTGGCAAGGAGGCTGCGGGTCTCCTCGATCAGCTCAGGCTTTGCCTTGGCGAGGTAACCGGGGTTGGAGAGCTTGGCCCGGTAGCCGGCGGCCACACGCTCCCGGTCGGCGATGGCCTTGGCCAGCCGCTGGCTCTCGGCCGCCGTATCGACCGCATCCACCAGCCCCGACAGCCAGAACTCCTCACCCTCGAAGGCGACCGGCACCGCGTCGGCCGGACGCGACGACGGGTCGAGAGGCACCACCGACGCCAGACCGGCCAGTGTCTCGACCACGCCCGCGCCATCCTGCACGATGGACGATGCTGCGGCCGCCGCGTGCAGCGTGATGCGGCGCTTGACCTCCACGCCGCGCTCGCCGCGCACGTTGCGGATCGCCAGCACCAGCGCCTGCACGCGGGCAAAGCGCGCGATGGCGTCTGCGTCGTCGAGGCCGGGCCGGGCTGCGGGCCATGCGGCACGGGCGAGCGTCGCCGACGGATCGAGCCGGAGCCCATCCACCGGCGAGCCTGCGATCCCCTGCACTGATGGCCACAGCGCCTCGGTCACGAATGGCATGACCGGATGCATGAGTCGCATGGAGCCGTCGAGCACCGCACGCAGCACGGCGCGCTGCCGCGGGTCGGACTTGACCGTGGGCTTGATGGCCTCGAGGTACCAGTCGCAGAAGTCGCGCCACACCAGGTTGTAAAGCGCCTCGGCGCAGGCGTTGAACTGGTAGCCGTCCACCGACTCGTCCACGGCACGCACGGCACGCGCGAACGTCGCGAGCATCCACCGGTCGACGAGCCGCTCCGGGCTCACCGCTACGCCAGCCGGATCGCCGCCCTCGGGGAACTGCGCCAGCGCAAACCGAGTGGCGTTCCACAGCTTGTTCGCGAAGTTGCGTCCGATGTCGAAGCGCGCTGAGGTGTTGCGCGCCAGTGGCATCTCGTCGGTCGGAACTGCCTGGCCGCTTGATGCCCCGAACGCCGTCACCATCCGCTTCGCAGGATCCTTGGGGCACGACTGGATCGGTGCCGCGACCGTATGGCCCGACGAGGTGGTGACCGTCTTGGGCGCGAAGGACTCGCCGGTGAAGGGGCACAGCACGTCCACGGGAAGCCGCACATCCTGCGTGCCGGTGGACATCTGCACGAGGCAGAAGCGCAGCGCATCGGCGCCGTGCGTGGCGATGATGTCGCGGGGGTCGACGCCGTTGCCAAGGCTCTTGGACATCTTCTGCCCGTAGCCGTCCTGCACGATGCTGTGGATGAACACATGGCGGAACGGCACGCGCCCGCCGAGCAGGTAGCGGTTCATCATCACCATCCGGCTGACCCACAGCGTGATGATCTCGCGCGCGGTGGACAGCACCGCGCTCGGGTTCCACGTGTCGAGCAGGCCGCGCATGCCGAATCGGTCGGGCTCGGGCCAGCCGAGCGTCGACATTGGCCACAGCGCCGACGAGAACCACGTGTCGAGCACGTCAGGGTCGCGCACGAACCCATGCGCCTCGAGCGCAGTCCCCGCCGCATCGTGGCGCGCGCACGCATGGATCGCGTAGTCGCCGGGACCCGCGGCCCTGAGCGCAGCCTCGATGTCGCCCTCGACCCGCACTGGAGCGCCATCCGAGATCCTGCTGACGCGGACCGCGAGGCCTGCGCCGTCGCCCGCAGCGACGGCCGCGCCGAGCGCACCGGAGGCGGCCGCCGACAGGCCGCTGCCCTGCGCGGTCACGCTCACGGTGCGCGACCACACCGGGATCTGGTGGCCCCACCACAGCTGGCGCGAGATGCACCAGTCGCGGATGCCCTCGTGCCACTGCTGGAACGTGCGCGCGTAGCGAGGCGGGAAGAAGCGCAGCTCGCCATCCCCCGCGCGTGCCGGGAGCGCCGCCGCGCCTGCGGGAAGCGCGCCCTCGACCTGCTCCGGAGCCATCGCGCGCAGCGCAGCCCCGCGCAGCCGGTCGTCCGTGACGCGCACGTACCACTGGTCGGAGAGGTACGGCTCGACGGGCACGTGCGAGCGGTAGCTGTGGCCGACGCTGTGCCGGTAGGGCTTCGCGTCCTCAAGCAGGCCATGCTCCCGGAACCACGTCACGACCGCACGACGCGCATCCTCGCGCGACATGCCCACGAATCCGCGCGCCTCATCCGAGACGTCAGTCCACCCATGGCGGTCGCTGATCGACGCATCCGGCGCCATCACGTTGATCGCCACGAGACCGTGACGCAGTCCGATGTCCCAGTCATTGGCGTCATGCGCCGGAGTGACCTTGAGGAACCCGCTCGCGAACTGCGCCTTGGGGTCCGAAGGGTCGCCGCCACGCGACACCGGCATCACCACGTAGTCGTCCTCGACGATCGGGATCACACGCCCCACGATCGGAAGGCGCACGCGCTTCCCGCGCAGCGCCGCAGCGCGCGGATCCTTCGGATTGACGGCGACGCCCGTGTCGCCCAGCATCGTCTCGGGGCGCGTGGTGGCCACGGTGATGTGCCCGGACCCGTCCTCGAGCGGGTAGCGGAGGTACCAGAAGTGGCCATCCACCTCCTCCATCTCCACCTCATCGTCGGCAAGCGCAGTCTGGCTCACAGGATCCCAGTTCACGAGGCGCTTGCCGCGGTAGATCAGCCCGTCGCAGAAGAGCCTGAAGAACGCCTCGCGCACCGCGGCAGTGCACACAGGGTCCATGGTGAAGCGGACGCGGTCGTAGTCGCACGATGCGCCCATCGCGCGCAGCTGGTCGAGGATCACCCCCTCGTACTCGTCCTTCCACTCCTGCACCTTCGCCACAAAGGTCTCGCGGGAGAGGTCCGTACGGCGGATCCCCTGCTGCAGGAGCCTCTTCTCGACGACCGTCTGCGTCGCGATGCCCGCGTGGTCCGTGCCCGGCATCCACATCGCGTTTGCGCCTCGCATGCGGGCCACGCGCACCAGGGCATCCTGAAGCGTGTTGTTGAGCGCATGCCCGAGGTGCAGCGCCGCAGTGACATTGGGAGGCGGGATGAAGACCGAGTACGGCGCACCCGGATCGCCCGGCTCCGCGTGGAAGCACCTCTCGCGCGTCCACCGCTCGAGGCATGCGGGCTCGTGCTCGCGCGGCGAGTACGCTTTGGCGAGCGTCCTTTCACCCATGGGTCCCGAAGTCTACCGACGGTTGCCGCATGCACGAGGCGCGCGGCGTGCGATCGCATGCCTCTGCGTCGGAGCCTCGCTGTGCGGCTGCGGCGAGCCTGCCGGCACGGCGCCAGCGGACTCGGGCACTGCGTCACCAGACCGACGCGGCACCGACTCCGACCGAGCGGCGCTCGAGGCCGCAGAGCGGTACGTGAGCTCGGGAAATCCCGGGAGCGCGCGGACGATCGTGCTGCGGCTGCTTGAGCGGGGCGAGAGCCCGGTTGCGCTGGACATCCTCGCGCGCTGCGAGCTGCTGCGCGCCGAGGATGCGGCGCAGGACGATGCGGCGGCATCCGCGCTGGCGGCGGCCGCGGATGCGTACCGTCGCGCATCGGCGGCGGCGCCGGGCGACGCGGCACTCGCATCGCGCGCGGCGATGGCGACTGACCAGGCAGGCCAGACGAGCGAGTGCATCGCCCTCTACCGGCGCGCCCTCGAGGTCGACGCCGCATCGGTGCAGCTGCGCGTCTTCCTCGGCTTCGCCCTCGTGCGCGATGGGCGCATCGCGGATGCGGAGCGCACCTTCACGCAGGCCGCGGCGCTTGCGCCCGACTCGCCCTGGCCGGTCGCGGGCCTCTCCGCCTGCGCCATCAGGGCATCGGACCCGCAGCGTGCGCTCGCACTCGCGCAGCGGGCACGCACGCTCGGACCCGGCGACCTGTCGGTGCGCGTGGCCGAGAGCCAGGCACTGCGGGCGCTCGGCCGCAGCGCCGACGCGCTGTCGCTCATGCTCGCACTCGAGCCCTCGAGCCGGCTTGCGCCTGAGGCCGTGACGGAGATTGCGCTCTGCCACGAGTCGCTCGGCCAACCTGCCGACGCCGCACGCGCGTGGGAGGAGCTCGCCCAGTCGCGCCAGGGGACCCGGCACGCCGCGCAGGAGGCTGCGCGCTGGTGGGACATCGCCGGGGACGCGGAGCAGGCACGAAGCTGGCGCCATGCGGCCGCCAGTCTCCCCCGCAAGCCGCGGCCTGCGCGCCCCTAGGCGGCCCGACCGCTACCGGAGCCAGCGACCGCCGTCGAGCCTGATCGACTCGCCAGTCACGTAGTGCGCATCGAGCGCGAGCCAACGCACGCACTCGGCGGCATCCTCTGGAGTTCCAGGACGCGCGAGCGGGATGCGCGACTCGTACCGCGCGCGCATGTCCGCAGGAGCCGCATCGGGCCACGCGACCACGCCTGGCGCCACGGCATTGACTCGCACGTCAGGGGCCATCTCCACGGCGAGGCACCTCACGAGCGCGTCAAGCCCTGCCTTGCTCGCGAAGTAGGCGGCGTGCGCGGCATAGGGACGGCCCTCGAGGTGCATGTCCGTCATGCACACGACCGCACCGCGGCCGGGCAGCGCGCTCTGGCGCAGCGAACCCTGCATCGCCTGCACGAGCAGCATCGGCGCGGTCACATGCACGCGGAGATGCCGCTCCATGTGCTCAGCCGTGATCTCGCCAAGCCGCTGCGGCTGGTAGACGCTGGCGTTGTGCACGAGCACGTCGACGCCCCACCCGTCGAGCTCCTCGCCCACGCGACGGACTGCGTCGAGGTCCATGAGGTCGAGGGCGACCGGACGATGCGCAGACTCCTGGCCGCGTGGAGCAGACGCAGACTCCGCGCGGCACATGGCGACGGTCTCCACCGCACCTGACTCGTCGGATCGCCAGGTGACCGCCACATCGAGTCCCGCGCGCGCAAGCGACCTCGCGATCGCGCGCCCGACGCGTCCTGATCCGCCCGTCACGACCGCGTGGGGCCTCCTCACGCTCATCACGGTTCCCCCTCGCGCGGAGGCACCGGCATGCGGCGGCCCGCCTCGCGCCACGCGTCCATCGGCGGGTCACCGGGCTTGCGCATGCGGTCCATGCGCGGACGCAGACCGCCGCTGGAGTCACGCCCGCCCATGGCCGACCGGCGCGCCGCGACGGCCAGCATGATCGCCCCGGTGATCACGAGCGTCAGGATGATCGTCATCACGACCGTGCCGGCGGCACCGCTGACGGGAGTGCCATCGGACGGCACAGTGGCGAGCAGCATCTGCAGGTCGAGCACGGTGCGCAGTATTACCATCGACCCGAACTGATGGCCGCGGACCCCCGACCTCGCCTCCCATCCCCGGAACGGGTGGCCGCGCGCCTGCAGCTGCAGCGCCACTTGCGACGCATGCTGCTCGGCCGGCGCCGGATCGCGATCGGCGTATCGCTCGTGGTGGCCATCGTGGCGGGCGTCCTCGCGGATGGACGAATCGTCCGGCTCACCCTCGAGACCGCGTTCTCGTCAGCGCTTGGAGGATCGGTCAGCATCACCTCCTTCTCGTGGACCGGATGGGGTAGCGCCCGCCTCAAGGGACTGCAGCTTCGCGCTCCGGGATGGGAGGGACCTGCCGGCGAGATCGCGACGCTCGAGTCGATGGACGTCAAGGTCGCGGTGCTGCCCCTCCTTGCAGGCCGCGTGAACATCCACGACCTCACGGCGACTGGCCTTCGGTTGAGACCCTCGGAGGATCCCGGCACCGGGAACCTGAACGTGTTTGCGCTGGCTCCGCGCACTGGGGGCGCAGGGTCCCTCGGCGTGGGTGCACTGCGGGTCGAGCGGGCCACCCTCACCGATGCCGAGGCGAGCGTGCGCAGACTGCTGGGGTCGCGCCCTGTGCCTGTCGCCAACTTCCGGTTCGTCGCGAGCATCTCGCCGTCGCCGTCGCGCGATGGCATCTCCGACCTCTCGCTTGAGGGGCTCGACTCCGGCATCCGCCTTGTAGGCACCATCGACCAGCGCACGAGGGCCTTCGACACGACCATCACGGGCTTCTCGATCACGGATGACCTCCTCGCATGCCTGCCGATCCGAGCGAGGGTCATCGCCTCGCAGATCGACCCCAAGGGGACCCTCAACCGTGCCCAGCTGCGGTGGTCGCCGGATTCGGGGCTCAGCGCATCCGCCGAAGTCTCCGACTGCGAGGCGACGGCCCCCGACCTCGGCATCGAAGGCCTCTGGATGCGGCTCGAGCTCGGTCGCGCGGTGCCGGCTGCCGGGGCGCCACGTGTCCATATCGAGCGCGCACTGATCACGCTCGACCGGGATCTCTTCTCCGTCAAGGACCTCTCCGGAAGCGTCCTGTCGTCCAAGGCTGCTGCCGGCGGGCCCCGGATGCCGATCACGGCGTCGCTGTCGATCGACCTCGCCGCCGGGCAGGTCACTCGGGCAGATGGCATGGGCGCAGCCGAGTGGATGCAGCGCGTGCTCGATGTGGCTCCCTTCGAGCTGGGGATGCGGATCGACGGCTTCAAGGTCGGCGTCAGCGGAGCGGCGCAGTCGGTGGAGCTGCCGCGCACCGTGGCGGAGTTCTTCGAGTACTTCAACCTGCGCCAGTGCAGCTTCGACGTCTCCGCCACCGTGAGGCGAGGCCATCCGACGGTCACCGCAGAGGGCACCCCCCAGCCAGGCGAGGTGTCCACCCAGGCGGCGCTGTTCCTGCGCGACACCATCGGCGCGTTCTCGGAGTTCCCCTACATGCTCGAGGGCGTGCAGGGCCGGGTCACCTTCAAGGACCTTGAGGCGCGGGTCGAGCACCTCTCGGGCCTCGGCAGCGACGGGTGCAACGTGACCATCACCGGGCTCATCACGCCCGCGCGGGAATCCGCCGCGGTCGACCTCACGATCACGGGCGCCAATGTGCCGATCGACGACAGGCTGATCGCGTCATTCGACGCATCCGCGGCGGCGCTCTCGCGGTCGCTCTTCTCCACATCGAGCTTCCTGGGCCTTCAGCGCGCGGACATGCTCCACGCGCGCAGCCAGCGCGATGCGCTGCGCGCATCGCAGGTCGCGGCCGAGGCGGAACTGGTGCGGATGCAGCTGCCGGAGAGCGACGCCTCGGCGGCAGACATCGCGGATGCGTCCGAGCGCATCGCCTCGCTGCGGCGCCAGCTCGAGCTTGGCGCGTTCTCGCCCGGCGGCAACGTCGACTTCACCGTCAACGTCACCTACGACGGGGGCGCGGACTCCCTTGCCGACGTCACCGGCTCGATCGAGCTGAAGGACGTGCGGATGCTTCCGGCGCAGTTCCCGCTGCCCGCGATGGTGGGCACGAGCGCGGGAGAGGCCGCAGCGCGTCATCCCGCACGCATCACCCTCACGCGGGAGCGCATCGCGATCGATGCCCCTGGGATCCGGTTCCGCACCATCTCCGGCGGCACGGGCCTCATCGAGGGCCACGTGAACGTCATCAAGGATGGGCTGCAGCGCAAGTTCGCCGCCGACATCGACTTCACCATCGCCGACGAGCCCATCGGCCCTCTCCTGCTCGCGGCGATCCCCCCGACGGGCGACAGCGATGTCGCGGGATGGCCCGGCGAGCGCCTCAGCGAGGGAGGCAGGGTGTTCGAGGCGCTCGGGCTCCGTGGCCTCCTGTCGGCGCGCGGGTCCATACGCACCGAATCCGCGAACGTGCTCCAGCCGGACGTGTCGGTGGAGGCATGGCTCTCGAATGGCCACATCCAGCCGAATCCGCAGATGAGCGACTCGATGTCGTCGACCGGACTGCTGTGGCCGGTCGGCTTCTCGCTCTCGGACTGCTCGGCGCACATCTCCGTCAAGGGAGCCACCGCCACGCTCAACTCGTTCTCCGGACGCCGCAAATCGGGCACCGTGCGGGCGAGCGGCGAGCTCGCCATGGATACCGGGCGCATCATCGCGACCGTGGGGCTCGAGCGCATCGGACTTGGCGAGTATGCGGTCAACATGGTCCCGCAGGGGCGTCGCGCCGATGCGCAGGCGCTCTGGCGGCGCTACCGGCCGCGCGGCAACTTCGACGCGCAGATCAAGCTGGTGCAGGAGTCAGGCGCCGCCCCGATGGATGCGGTGCTCGTGATCGAGCCCCGCTCCTTCGCGCTCACGCTGTCGCGCGGCCCTGTGGACTTCGACTTCACACAAGGTGCGCTCGTGCTGTCGGGCACATCCGTGCTCTGCCAGGGGCTGTCGGGCACGCTCGGCGCGCCTGACGGGCCGCGCTCGCCCATCTGCGTCGATGGTGCCTACGGAATCGACGAGGGAATGCTCCAGCTTTCGGGCGAGATCGAGCGCCTGTCCGTGGGCAGCCCCGCAGTCGGCGAGCTGGTGGATCGGCTCGGCACCGCCGAGCATGCGGCCGCCCTCGACGATCTCGCGCCTGAAGGGCTCGTGGACACGGACTTCTTCGTGATCACCCGCGGCCGCGAGGTCGCGGAGCTCTCGGTGCGCGCGACCGCAGGGCAGCTGTCGATCGGACCGCCGGAGAGCCGCCTCGACCTGCGCTTCGACCCTCCGCTCTCGATACGGAGCGACTCTGGCATGACCACGCTGACCGCGCCGCGGGCGATCTTCCGCGGTGGCGAGCTCTCCATCGCATCGTGGCTCGTGACCCGTGACGTGACCGTTCCGCTCGCTGGGGAGATGCGCATCTCGGTCGACTCCACCGGACCCGCGCCCGGCCTGCTCTCGCTGCTGCCCGACGGTGCGCGGCGCCCGCTGGGCACCGTGGGCTTCGGATGGCAAGGTGGCCTGCGGAGCGACGACGTGAGGATCAGCATGCAGCGTTCGGCCCGCGGCCTTGCAGTCGACATGGACGGCTCCTTCAGCCTCGATGGCGGCATGATGGTCGTGGGACCCCGGATCGACGGCATCGATGCGCGCATCGGCGTCAGCGTCAGTCACCGGCCGGAGGGCACATCCTTCGACGTGAGCGCCACAGGCACGCGCGCCGGCGTGGCCGGCCGCATGGTGGATTCCTTCCACGCGAGGATCGGCCGTCTCGCACCGGACGAGGACGTGCTGATCGGCCCCGTGTGGGCATCGATCGGCGGCGGAGTCCTCGATGTCGAGGGCACGATCTCCGACGGACGCGGCGGTGACGGCTCCTGGTACGTCGATGCGTCGATGGGAGGCTGCGCCCTCGCCGCGCTGCTCCCGCAGGACGAGGACGATGGCGATGGCGAACGCACCGGCAAGCCGGCGCAGCCCGTGCCGGGCACCGTGCATGGGAGGATCACGGTCTCGGGACTCGCCGGCGACGCGGCGAGCCGCGTCGGCAGCGGATCGGTCTGCATCCGAGATGCGCGCCTCGCGGAGGTGCCGGTGGGCCTTGCGCTGCTGCAGCTGACGCAGCTCATGCTCCCGCTCAACGCGAGCCTCAGCCGCGCCGAGTCGAGGTTCTCCCTCGCCGACAGCGTGATCCACTTCGACATGCTCGAGGCGGACTGCTCGACGCTCGTGCTCTCCGGACGTGGCTCGATGGACCTCTCCACAGGGACGCTCGCGATCCGGCTTCGCAACCGCGGCACGGTCCCGGTGCTCTCGGAGATCGTGGGCAGCGTCATGGAGCAGATCTTCCAGATCGACCTGCGCGGCACGCTCGAGGACCCGCGCGCAAGCATCGCGCCGATCCCCGCGATCGCCCCGATGC
>VERO01000316.1 GCA_018882625.1 Phycisphaerales bacterium
GCCATGCACCGCGCTCATCGCCCTTCCTTCGGGTACTTGGGCTCGATGTGGTCGTAGAAGAGCCATGCCACCTTGTCGACAAAGAGCTTCTGGAGGCCCAGCTCGATGTCGTTGGCCGTCGCCATGTCGCGGCTGATGCCCTCGTCCTCGGGGAAGCCCACCGCGACGTTGAACTCCTCCGCCGGCGCATCGGGATCGATGCCGTCGGTCTCGATGACCGTGACGTTCGCGGCGGCCACGCCCTCCCAGAGCCACGCGTTGCCGGGCGGGTTCAGCCTGTACTCGTAGATGTCGATCATCACGACGCGCTCGACATCGAGCTCCTTGGCCACCTCGCCGGGCGGCATGGCGGGCCACCCCGGATGCTGGTGCGACCAGCTCAGCGTGTCGCGCGGGTCGAGCACGCGCGCCCCGCCCACGCGGCGCTGGATCTGGCTCGCCACGTTCGCGACGATGTTGGCGACCGCCATCGGGTTCTCGTATCCGGTGGTCATGTCGGTGTGCGCGAGCACGGCCACCGTCCGGTTCTCGAGGCCGCGGTATCGCGCGAGCACCTCGATCATCTTGTCCTTCTCGATCTTCTGGCCGATGGCGCTCGTGAGCCCCGCGAGAATGCAGCCGGGCAGCGCGAGGGCTGCGCATGAGGCGAGCGCGATCGCCGCCATCCCGCGCCGCATCTGCCAGATCTTCCAGATCCAGCTCGCGAGCGCGATCGCCCCGAGCGTCCAGAAGACGCGCGCCGTGAAGAGTCGGGCGAGGAGCTCGAAGAGGCGCGCTCCGGTCGTCGCCACATAGAGCGCACTCATGGTGGCCGCGGCGGTCCCCACGGCGAGCAGGAATCCCATGGGCTGGTTCGTGAATGAATCGACAAACCGACCGCGCGCCGCCAGGCTGAAGGAGGTCGTCATCCCGCAGGATGGGCATGCGATCCCGAACACGGACGGCCACGTGCATGAGGGCAACCCCAGCTGCAGGTGGGTGCCGTAGCCCTTGGCGGATGGCTCAAGCCACCACGCGAGCCCAAGCAGCCCGAGCCCTGCCCCGGCCCCTGCGAGCGCCAGCAGCCGGCCTGCCGCGCCGACGCGCCTTGATGGCGCTGTGGCGACCGGCGCAGGCGGCACCTGTGCGGGGAGTGCGGTCATGAGCGCCGTAGGGTAGTCGGTCTGCTCGCATGCAGACAATGGCGGCCGATAGTTGGCACAATCCTGCGATGCGCTGCAGCCCAACCGCCCCCACGCACCCATGGATCGACGGACACATCGACCTCGCCTACATCGCGATGCGGGGGGGCGACGTGGATCGGGCCCCCGCCCCCGGCGAGGCTCGCTGCGTGAGCCTGCCGGCCCTGCAGAGCGGCCGCGTACGCCTGATCCTCGCCACCCTCTTCGTCGAGCGCGGACCGGAGGGTCGTGGCATGCCGTGGGGCTACGACGGCGAGGCGCCCGACAGTGCGCGGGCCGCCGCGCTCCGCCAGCTGGAGTGGTACGAGGAGCTCGAGCGGCGCGGCCACGCACGCATCATCCGCACCCGCGATGACCTTGATGCGCTCATGCGCACCGGACGCGAATCCCCGCTTGGCCTGGTGCTGCTGATGGAGGGCGCCGATCCGGTGCGCAGTGCGGATGACGTGGCCTTCTGGCACGCGCGAGGGATCCGGGTCATCGGACTCACGTGGGCGCTCGGCTCGCGGTGGGCCGGCGGCAACGCGACTGGAGGCGCGCTCCACGAGGGCGCAGACGGCGTCATCCGTGCCATGGACGCGCTCGGCATCGTGCACGACGCGTCGCACCTCTCCGACGAGTCCTTCGATGGACTGCTCTCGATGACTCGCGCGCGGGTGATCGCATCTCACTCCAATGCACGTGCGCTGCTGCGGGTGCCTACCCCACCCGCTCGCCCGGACCGCCATCTCACCGACAGGCAGATGCGCCTCATCGCGAATCGCGGCGGCATCATCGGGCTCAACCTGTACGGGAGGTTCCTGGCGTCAGGGCGCGATGCGACGCTTCACGACGCAGTCGCGCACGTGCAGCGCGTGGCATCGGTCGCAGGTCGCGCCACGTGCGTGCTCGGCTCGGACTTCGATGGCGGATTCGGGCCTGATCAGGTGCCTGAGGGTTTGCGCGGGCCAGACCAGCTTGATGCGCTCACCGCTGCGCTCGAGGCATCGGGATGGAGCGCACCGGAGCGCGAGTCCTTCGCATGGCGCGGGTGGCACGAGCTGCTGCGCGACGCGCTGCCGCGCGCGTGAGGTCACCATCCGTCACTGGCCGGCGAGGCCAGCCGATGCCGCGTCGTTGAGGTCGATGCGCTGCACGACCATGGTGCCCGCCACGGGCACCTGGACCCGCGCGTGCAGCAGCACGCCGCACCGGTGCAGCGGGATCGCATGCCGCGGGTCGTCAAGCATCAGGTGCTCGCATACGGCGGGACGCGCGCGGTCGAGCCCAGGCGCAAGCGCAGCCACAAGCGACCACTGGGCGCGGATCCATGCGGCGGCGACCCGGAGCGTGCGCATCGAGGAGTCTGCGGAGAGCAGGTGCACCGCGCCGCCCTCGATTGCGAACGACACATCCGGCGCATCGGGGCACTCGATCGCGAGCGGAATCCACTCCGGAAAGAGCGCCAGCGCACCGGCGCGCGCCGGTTCGGCCGCGGCGGGCACACGATCCCCATCGGCTGGCCACTCGAGCGGGTCATCCGATCCGGCCGCCGTTCGAGGCGCGACAGCCGGACGTGCAGGTCGCGCCATCGGAGGGGCAGGCACCGCGCGCGCAGGAGGGACCGGACGTGCAGGCGCCGGCGCGTCGGCCATGAAC
>VERO01000050.1 GCA_018882625.1 Phycisphaerales bacterium
AGTGGGTGCAGCGCGTGCTTCCCCTGCCGCCGGTCGATCTCAGCGCCACCGCGATCCGCAGCGCGCTCGTCCGGGGCGATGACCCGCACACCATCGCAGGCCTCGCGGGGGCCGTCGCCGCGCTCATTGCGGCCTCCGGGACATACCGCAAGCCCGCGTTGCCCGCCTGATGCTGCGCGAGCGGCTCTCCCCGCGTGCGTCCCGCCAGCGCTTCAGGCAGGGCGCCTGCCCGCCTAGACTCGCGGGAATGCCTTCACGCGGCTCACCCCGATCCAGCGCCGCTGACTCCCGCGAGCGCCCCGTCTCGCGCGTGGCCTTCGTCAGCCTCGGCTGCCCCAAGAACCTCGTGGACAGCGAGAAGATGCTTGGGATGCTGCGCGACGACGGGCTCACGCTCGTCAACGAGTCGGACTCTCCTGACGCGATCGTGGTCAACACATGCGGGTTCCTCGAGGCGAGCAAGGACGAGTCGCTCGGTGTCATCAAGGATGCGATCGAGCGCAAGTCGCGAGGTGCGCTGTCGCGCGTCGTGGTGGCAGGCTGCCTCGTGCAGCGTCACCGCGCGAAGCTGCTCGAGTGGGCACCAGGCATCGATGCGCTGATCGGCGTCTTCGACCGCGACCAGGTCGTGAACGCAGTGCGGGGCGAGGCTCCGGGCCGGCCAGGCATCGACTCCCCGGCCGCGGCAGGCGCCGCGCGCACTGCGGAATCTCGACCCTCGGAGGCAGCGCCAGCTTCAGGCGGCGCCGCGCGCCCGCGCTACTGGATCGCGGGCAACGCGCTGCAGGCCGCAGCGGACCGCGGCATGGCCGTCACGGGGCTCACCGTGCACGGCAAGGACGGCAAGGGCATCGGCTACTGGGAGTCCGACGCGGGACGCTTCCGCCTGACCCCGCGCCACTGGGCGTACCTGCGCGTCAGCGAGGGCTGCAACCAGCGCTGCGCGTTCTGCACGATTCCCTCCATTCGAGGCAAGATGAGGTCCAAGCCCATCGACCGCATCGAGGCCGAGGCGCACGCGCTGCTGCGCGACGGCGCATTTGAGCTCAACCTCATCGGCCAGGACACCACGAGCTTCGGCATGGACATCGGCTATGCGCCTGGCCTCGTCGGCATGCTCGAGTCGCTCGACCGCGTCGCGTCATCGCACGGCGGCGCGTGGATCCGCCTGATGTACGCGTACCCGTCGAACTTCACCGACGACATGATCGATGCGCTCGCGCGCCTCGACAGCGTCGTCAAGTACATCGACATGCCGCTGCAGCACGCCAGCGACCGGATGCTGACCGCGATGCGGCGCAACGTGTCGGCGGCGCACCAGCGCGACCTTGTCGAGCGGCTGCGCGAGCGCATCCCCGGACTGGCGCTGCGCACCACGTTCATCACGGGGTTCCCTGGCGAGACGGAAGATGACCACCAGCAGCTGCTCGAGCTCATCGAGGAGGCGCAGTTCGATGCGATGGGCGTCTTCCAGTACTCGCGGGAGGAAGGCACGCCTGCGGGCACCATGGACCTTGACCCCGAGCTGCACGTGCCCGGCGAGGTCAAGGCCCGGCGCGAGTCCGAGCTCATGGAGCTCCAGCAGCGCATCGCATTCGAGAACTGCGCCTACGTCGCCGAGCAGCGCTGCCAGTTCGACGTGCTGATCGACGGCCCTGCGGCCGGCGCCTCGTCGGCGCGCGCGACCACCGGCGTCAGCGCAGGAGGCTCGCTGCATGTCGGGCGCGCGTACCACCAGGCGCCGCAGATCGACGGCCTGACGTACGTGCAGAGCAAGGAGCCACTGTCGCCCGGCGAGCTCGTGCGCTGCACGGTGGTCTCAAGCGACGGCTACGACCTCATCGCGCAGCCGAGCGCCGATCTCGATACCACCGTCAGGCTGAAGGTGGTGCGGTGATGCGCGCCCGTGGCCTTCGCCGCGGCACACCCGCCGCGCGGCGTGCGCGAGCGCTGCTGGCGCTTGCCGCGGCGTGCATGGCGATGCACCCAGCCTCCGCGCAGTCCGATGCTCCTGCGCCGCCGCCGATCCCGGCGCTGGACATCGACCCCACAGAGAAGATCGACGTGCGCGGGTGGTGGAGCAACGGCCGCGAGCTGCTGCTGATCCAGGCCGACGGCGGCTACAAGCTGTGGAAGGGCACCAACCGGTTCCTCGCGCCAGACGACATCGGCCGCTGGGACCGCCAGACCTACCGGACGCTCTGGCTCGAGACGTACCGCAGCCAGAAGCACACTCGCGACCGCGCCCACCTGCGCCGAGAGGGCGGCACGCTGCTGCTCACCATGCGTGACCTGCAGCCCATGCAGCCGCTCGCGCGCCCGCCGCACACCCGCGAGGACTCGCTTGTCGGTGCATGGTCCGGACCGCCGGGAACCCTGACGCTGCGCGACGACGGCACGTACTCGTTCAGCGTCGCGAAGTCAGGGCCGAAGGACCGGCAGCCCGCCCGCATCGGATCCCACTCCGGAACCTGGCTCGTCCGAGACGAGACCGTCGTGCTCTCCCAAGGCGACCGGATGAAGCCCGTGGTGGCGACGATCGTCACGCCAGTGCCCGCACCCTCCGGTGCGACCTCGCCGGGCGCCCCGGCGCCTGGCCGCGGCGCCACGCCGCAGGGAGCGCCTGCAGCGTCACCGGCGCCTGCCGCTGGGTCGCCGGCCGCGCCTCCGCTGCCGCACCAGCTGATGGCGCCGGAGGGGACCACCATCGTGATGCCAGGCGGCGAGCTGCGCCGCGAGGTCCCGGCCGAGTTGCCCGGACGCTGAGCCCGCGCATGTCGCTGCTGTGGCCGCAGCTCCACGACCCGTCGTTCAGGCCCGGGCTCGCCGAGATGGCGCGCCTCCACTGGCGCGCGAACATGATCATGCTGCGTCGCCCCCGCGCCTGCGTCGAGTTCACCGCCATCTCGCTGCTGCCGCTTGCCGCGCTCATCGCGTGGCTCGCCGCGGCAGGGTGGTTCGACGACCGCATCACGGCGCTCGTGCGCCCGTCATTCCTCGTCCCGACGGGACTCGCCTTTCTCGCGCTGCAGCACATGGCCTTCGTGGTCGCCTTCGAGCGCAGCTACGCGCCGAGCTTCCGCCGCGCGATGACGGAGCGAGGCTGTCCCACGTGCGAGCGCTGCGGGCACCTAGCCGCCGCCGTGGGCTCGCGCTGCACGGAGTGCGGCGCTTCGTGATCGGGCGCGCTCGAACGCCCGCCTGAGGTTCCCGCTGTACAGGATGTCCTCGGTGAAGTCGTCGGCCTCGACGTCCGACTGCACGACGTCCGAATGGACGAGCGGAAAGCGCATCGGCGCAGTCGGCAGGAACGCGAAGATGCTCCTGTCCTGCTGCGTGTGCGTGGCATCGTCGTCGAAGCCGTAGTTGGAGACGAGGTTGACGTTGGGGATCACGTGCAGGCCGTAGCGTCGCCAGTAGCTGAATCGCCATGGGTAATCCCACGTATGGGCGCTCCGGTATGCGGTCTCGAAGATGTGCTCCCAGTACTGCTGCGCAACTGGCGCACTCAGCTGGGTGGACAGCCATCCATCGCGGCGCGCCTTCGGCCATTCGGTCATCGCGGGATCGTGCAGTGACCACGCGCGTCTCCATGTCGCCCACCCCCACACATGACCATGCCTCGAGAAGTAGTAGCTTCCCTCGCCTCGCTGCCTGCCAAACTGGAAGCTGCTGCCTGAGACGGAGAGCACCTTGGCGTCGTTGCGGTACCTGTCGAGCATCTCGTCGCAGAATCGGAAGAACGTCGGATCAGGCACACAGTCGTCCTCGAGGATGATCGCCTCCTCGAACTGCGCGAAGATCCACGACAGCCCACTCTCGATCCGTGCCCGCAGCCCCATGTTCACCGGCGACATCTCGGTGCGCAGGTCGCACGGCCAGTCGATCCGATCGATCACGGACCGCGCCTCCGCGCACGCGGCAACATCTCCGGGCACGTCGGGCCGCGGCCCGTCCGCGATGACCGCAAGCCTGGCCGGCCGCGCCGCCCGGATCGCATCGAACACGAGCCGCGTGGTCTCGGGGCGGTTGAAGATGAAGAGCACGACAGGCGACCGGACGCCCGGTCCCGCAGGCGCCGGCGCGCCAGCGGCACGACCGGCTCTGGCACCTGCGGCAGCCTCAGGCTCGAGCGACGCCGCAAGGCTCATGTGCCCAGTGCTGCCCGCGAAGTGGAGGAAGTGCGTATCCCGGCGCGCGTTGCGCAGGCAGTCCGCCAGCCGTCCCCGATCACTCGACTCGGCAAGGAACGGGAAGTGCAGCGACTCGTAGATGCCGTAAAGGAAGTTGAACTTGGGATCGATCCAGTGCACGCGCCCTGCGGCCAGCAGCTCGTACGAGAGCGGCCGCATCTCGTAGTTCCAGCCGGGGCCCTTGTCCTCGTAGCTGCGGTAGGTCCGCTCAAGGACATCCCGGTGATGCGCCGGCGAGAGCACCATCACGCCGGTCTGGACGACGTGGTCGAAACCGCCGGCGAGCCCGTACACCGCGTAGTAGGAGCGCGGGCTCGGGTTGTCGATGAACTGCACGCCCGTCCTGCGCCAGTGCGCATACTGCTTCAGCCGGATCAGGCGATGCAGCCTCGCCGTGGGGATGCCGAACTCGTCCACCGCACCGACGTTGTCGATGGGCACGCCCACGCTCACATCGGGCGCATGGGGGTTGACCAGCACGTCCGAGTCCATCCACACGATCCGGTCATAGCGGGCGCTGAACGGCTGGCTCAGCACCAGGCACTTCTGCCATGCCGGCGACCGCAGCCGCGCCCGCTCAGACATGTCGAGCGGCTCGTCGATGCAGATGAGGTCATACCCATGCCGCGCCGCGTACTCGGACCAGTTGGGCCTGCAGATGTCCTCCCAGCGTCGGCGAAACTCGGCGCCGATGGCAAGCGTGACTATCGCCCGGCGCTCCCTCATCGGCAGTCCCGGATCTGCTCCCGAACGACGTCCGCGACAGGGCGTCCGTCGGCGCCAAGGTTCAGGTAGCGGCATGGCACAGACCTCACGAGAGATGCGATCAGCCCGACCGCATGCTGTCCGGCGTGGGGCAGCTGCGACATCGTCACGTCCATCAGGCTGCGCATGGCTGCCGAAGGAGATGCAGGTTCGCAGCACGTCTCGCGCCAACGGCCTGAGCGCGGAAGCAGAATCACCGTGATGGGGAGCTCCGGCGTGACGAGCCCGGAGGCGCAGTCGCCGAGAAAGAGAATCGTCTTGTCGTCCGGACGCGAGTCGCTGCAGCGCATCCACGCGTCGGGAGGCTGCAGCCTGGCGACGTCCGAGGCATGAAGGCGGCCGGTTGAGAAGACGCTGTGCGCACGGGGCGACGGCCCGCTCCCGATCACGCAGTAGTCGTCGCTGACGTAGGACATCCCCGCGAGCGCGCACGCGAGAGCCGTGCATGACTTGCCAGAACCTCCTGCACCCGCCAGAAGGGCGCCCCCGGATGCGTCGCCCACTGCGCCCGCATGCACAAGCTGCATTCCATGCCCGCCGGTCCACCAGTGGAGGATCGGCAGCATGGGCATGCTGCGCACGTAGCGCGGAATCGCCGCCGCATCGCGGATCCAGAGCATGCCCCTGCCCGTGTCCGGTTCAAGCATGCTCAGCATCCCGCTCGGCACGTGGAAGGACACGCGGCACTGTGGGCTTCCAAAGCCGGCGATGTCCCCGCGCGCAGTCAGGCAGTCGAGCGGCCACGGCGGCCGCGGCATCGGGACTCCAGCCGACACGCTGTCCCAGACGCCAATCGTCAGATCTGGAGGGTCCATCGCGAGCGGCATCCGGAGGTGCTCAAGGGCGCGCCCGATGGCGTGCCGAAGCGCCGTGTTCGCGAACCGGATGCGCACTCGGGTTCCTGCGATCCGAGTGTCCATCACCTGCGCATCGGGGCTGCCCCGCTCCGCCAGCTCGAATCGATCCCACGCCTCACTCCAGAGACCACGGAGCGAATCGCGCATGGCGGCATCTCGCTCCGGGCTGCTCGACAGATGGCGTGCGTCGGTCATGACTCTCGCGCGCGAGGTTACGCAGCCGCCGCACAGGGGCCGACGCGCAACATCCCCTCACGCGCGCGCCAGCCCCTCACGCGCGCACCGCCCGCCGAACGCACTTGCCCTGGGTCAACCTGCACCGTGCTACCCTCCATCCGACACGCGTCGTCGTCCATTCCGCCGGTCCGCACTCGACGGCCGTAGACCCCTATGCGCATCCTTGGCGTCCACTGCGGCCATGATGCCTCTGCCTGCCTCCTTGCCGACGGCGAGATCGTCGCCATAGCCGCCGAGGAGCGGTTCACGCGCATCAAGCATGACTCGGGGTTCCCGTCGGCCGCCATCGGCTTCTGCCTTGAGGCCGGTGGGATTGACGCTCGCGACATCGATGTCATGGCGGTCGCTGGTGCGCACATGCCTCTGGGCATGGATCGGCATCTTCAGCTCTCGCCGCAGCAGCAGGCAGACGTAGCCGCTGCCCGTCCCGTGGCCCTCCGGGCCGCGCAAGTGCTCCGGCGCGACGAGCTCGGCGACCTTCCGACGTTCGTCCAACGGCTGTCGCTCGCCCCGGAGTGCCGCCTCGAGCATGTGCATCATCATCGCTGCCATGCTGCAGCGGCCTACTTCACGCGTCGCAGCGACGCACCGTGCCTCGTCGTCACGATGGACGGCATCGGAGATGGGGTCTCGACAGCCGTGTGGCACGGACATGGCGGCACCCTCACCCCGCTCGCCCGGTGGGGCCGCGAGGGTTCGCTGGGGTGGTTCTACGGCGTCGTGACCGAGGCGCTCGGCTGGCAGCATGGCGATAGCGAAGGCACCACTATGGCGTTGGCGGCCTACGGCGACCCGTCACGGCTTCTCGACCAACTTGCCCCGTTCCATCCTGCGTATGAGCGCGGCACGCTTGCAGTGCCTCACGAGTTCGGGCGTCCGACCGAGTGGATTCGGCACGGTGCGCTGCACTGGCACTTTCCGGACGCGGTCGCCATCCGTCGAATCGCGCAGGAGCACTCCGCCGCCGATGTGGCCGCCGCAGCGCAGGAGATCCTTGAGCGGCAGGCGCTCGGCCTGGTGCGGCATTGGCTCGACGCCCAGAACACCCGCCGCCTCGCGTGCGCGGGAGGCGTGTTCCTCAACGTCAAGATGAACCAGCGGATCTGGTACGAGGCCGATGTCGAGGAGCATTGGATCATGCCGGACGCGGGCGACAGCGGCCTGGCCCTGGGCGCGGCGCTGCACGCGTGGCACTCCCGTGGCGAACGTCCGCCGCGTCCGCTCACGCATCTCTCGTTCGGGCCTGCGTACAGCGACGGCGCGGTGCGGGACGTGCTGAATGCTCGCGGGATCGCATACCGCCCGACTGCCGATGCGCCAGCCGAAGCTGCGCGGCTGCTCGCTGCAGGGAAGGTCATCGGCTGGTTCCAGGGCCGCATGGAGGCTGGCCCACGTGCGCTCGGCAACCGTTCCATCCTGATGAGTCCGCTCGCGGCCGCCAACAAGGACGTGCTCAATGCGCGCGTGAAGTTCCGCGAGGGCTTCCGGCCATTCTGCCCGTCGATCCCGGCGGAGCGCGCCTCAACCTACCTGCAGGGCGGGCGTGCCGAGGACTTCATGATCACTTCCTTCCGGGTCGCGGCGGACACACGGGAGCGGATTCCAGCCGTCGTGCACGTCGACGGCACGCTGCGACCGCAGACCGTGCGGCGGGACGTGAACCCGCCCTTCCACGCGCTGCTCGACCAGTTCGGCCGCCTCACGGGCGAGCACGCGGTCATCAACACGTCGTTCAACGTCAAGGGCGAGCCGATCGTCTGCAACCCGCGCGATGCGATCAGGTGCTTCTTCGACACGGGGCTCGACGCCCTCGTGATCGGCGGCCTCGTGATGGAGAAGCCCGGTGGCGCCTGATTCGCCCGGCACGCCGTCACAGGCATCGTCACGCACCCCGCTCACTGGCACGCAGGGTCCCGGTCACGATCGCCAGCGCGGGGCGGACTGCTTTCTGTCATGGCTCGAATGCTGCATCGCCCGCACCGCAGCCGACGTCCCGGAGCTGATCCGATCCGCGGAGGCAGCCGCGGCGAGGTTCGCGTGCGACGGCCAGGAGCTAGGCCTCTTCGGTGACCGGGGGCTCGTGAGCGAGGCCTACGGCCGAAGCGGCGGGTTGACGCGAGTGCTCAACCCCAGTCGCGTGGACGAGCCTGACTGGCAGGGAGTCGTGCTGTGCTTCCCTCGCGAGAGCCGGCTGACCGATGACCTCGCGAGGATCCGCGAGTTCGTGCACGCCGGCAGGCATGTGGTGCTGTTCTGCCGGCGGGGCAGCCGAGCGGCGGCCGAGGCGGCCGGCACGGGACCGCACAGCGTCGTGATGTGCCACGCCGGGCCTGAAGGCGGCCTGCTCCCGGATCAGGACCGCGGCTGGGCGGTGCCTACCTCCCCTGCAGCCGCCATCGTGGCGCTCTGGGCATGGATCGGCGAGTTCGTCGCAGCGTGCACCCGCACGGACCGCATGCCGGTCATGTACCAGAGCTATGACGTGCCCGGCGCGCGCGATCGGCAAGAGCGCTTTCGCGGGATGAAGTTCCATGTGGAGCGACCGGTGCCGATGGTGGCGGGGCACGCCGCACGCACCTATCTCGCTGAACTGGCGGCCGACGTCACGCGGTTCCGCGCTGCGGAGCGGCAGCGCGTGCGGCACGCCGCCGAAGCCGCGCTCGATGCGAAGCGTCGAGGCCATCGCCTGTATGCCTTTGTGCACAACCACACGCTCCTGCGCGACCGCATCGGCGCCCCTCACGACCCCGGGTACTTCGCGCAGCTGAACCACGACTGGTTTCGCGCAGATCCCGCGCTTCCGGTCGACCGCGGCGACCTCGTGCTCTGCGTCGCCTACAGCAGGATCTTCGCTGGAGGCGAGTTCCACAACTTCGCTGACGCCATGCGTGCGCGCGGCGTTCGGCTCATCTGGAGCTTGGCCTCCTACGACCGCGATCCTGCCTGCGGTCCGGCCGGAGTCCGCAGCGACGAGGTGATGATCGACCAGCATTGGCGGTACGGGGATGCCGTCGTTGACTGCCCCGGCTACGACATTCGCATCCTGCCGACCAGCGGGGTGATGGCCGAGACCGTGATGTGGTCCGTGGTCAGCGACATGCACGCGCAGCTTCATGGACGGTGAGGCACCGTCTCGACGGTCCGCCCGGCGCGCCTATCGCGGCTTGGCGCACATCGCACGTGCCTGCGCAAACATTGGGCAGCCGATCTGCCAGGGCTTGAACGGACCCCAGTAGTGGTTGACATGCACCTCGTGCACGGGCTCGAGACCGCGCACCGAACCGGCCCAGTCGCCGGAGGTCCCCTGCCTCAGATCCACGAACCCAGCGCATGCATTCCACTCAGGGCCAATCTCCGGATGCGTGTAGTCGTAGCCAATCCTCCGGAAGTGAGTGTGCAGCAGCGCCTGGTCCGTGCCGGGCACGTCCCACCGGAACCCGCACTCCTGCGCGAGCGCGATCAGCTCGCGGTAGTCGCAGAAGGACGGATCCCCGACGACCTGCACCCCGGAGTTGAGGAACGGCGCATCGCCGGTATGGCCCGGGATGCGCCGCTGGTGGTCGATGCCGATCCATGGCTTGTCGTGGCGGCGCTGCCACAGGAAGTCGAGGCTTGAGAGGGGAATCGCGTCAGCGTCAAGGTAGATGAGCGGCTCGCGCATGCCGCACAGGTGATGGAGCTTGAAGAAGATGTTGTGCATGGCGTGCGGGTTCCGCAGCACCCGTGCCGCCTTGTCGTATGTCCGGATCTCCAGCGCGACGTTCCCGAAGGACCTGAAGCGATGCGCGAGCTGGTCTGGCAGCGGCCGCGCCGAAAGCACCGTGATGCGCGCGCCCGGATTGACGCGCTGCACCGAGTCCATCCACATCCTGCACATGACGAGGGGACGCTCGTCGTCGAACGTGTAGTTCATGACGGTGACGATGTGCATCGATAGGGGTCCGCACCTGCACCGCGCAGCGGGCCGAACGCCGCATGCCTCCTTCGCATCGTACGGACCCCTGATCGGGCAGTGCGCTGCGGATCGCGTGCCTGCAGACATTCGCACCACGTAGCATCTTGGCCGGAGCGGGCGATCAAGCGCCGACTTCCATCCGCATGATCCGCAAGCACGAGTTCATCTCGCGCATCGCGCGCTGTATTGGGCCTGGACATCAGGGATTTGCCGCCGGGAAGCTGGGATTCTCGGAGCAGTACCTGCTCAACTATCCGAGGGTCCTCGCGACAGTGTCCGACCCGCGCGCCCTCCGCGCGTACGAGCTCGGCTTTCGCGCACACCTCGAGCGGCAGTCGGGCGTCTATCCATGCTCGCCGCAGTTCATGCGGGAGTTCATCGCGCGCTACGCGCATGACCTTCGCGCACTGGATGCGATCGGCGCGTTCGGCACTCGCATCGAGACGGAGCTCGTCGAGTTCCACAGGTTGCCGGGTGCGCTGATCCCGTACAAGCTCATGGAGCCTGATCGCTCGTCGCCATCTGACGACGCTGCGTGCTTCCTCCCGCTGTTCCGAGACCGGCGACTCCTGATCGTCGCACCCTTCGCCGACCTGCTGCGCGACCGCGCGAACGAGCGCACCTTCGAGCGCGTGTGGGCACGCACCGGGAAGCGGTGGTTCCATCCTGCGCAGGTCGAGTCCTTCGAGTTTCCGTATGGCTTCGATCCGGCGACCCAGGCCCGCTTCCCGACCGCACTCGACCTGTGCGACTGGATCTGCGCGAGGATTGATGCGCTCCAGTTCGACGTGGCGCTCATTGCGGCGGGTGGCCTTGCGAACCCGATTGCCGCCCGCATCAAGCGCTCCGGGCGCATCGGGATCTCGCTTGGCGGCCACCTTCAGGTGCTCTTCGGCGTGCTCGGGCAGCGCTGGCGTTCGCGCGAGTCGTGGGCACGGCGCTACTTCAACGATGCATGGATCGACATGCCGGAGCGCTACCGACCGCCGAACTGGGAGCAGCTCGCCGATGGGGGCGCGTACTGGTGATGCAGCGGAGGACGTTGCCATGACTCGCCGAGTGATGCGTTAACCTTCCCCAGCATGGCATCGCGCAGGACGACGTACGGATTGGCGTTGCCGCGAGTCGGAGGAGCTGACTGATGGCTGCGGAAGACCGCTACAGGGTGAATTCACCAGATGTGGCCTGGGAGGCGTTTGACGGCGAGGTGGTCATCATCAACCTGCAGTCCGGGCACTACTTCAGTGCACGGGGCAGCGCGGCGCTGATCTGGCAGGCGCTCGCGGCAGGCGCATCGCACGCTGAGGTCGACGGTCGCATGGCCTCCACCTTCGACGCCCCGCCATCGGCGATGCAGGGGCCGGTAGGCGCGTTCATCGGCGACCTGCTCGAGCGTGCGCTGATCGTGGCGCTCCCTGCGGGAGAGGCTGGCACCGCGCAGCCGCCCCCCGATGGGGCACCCGCTGCCCCAAAGGTGCCCTTCTCGCCGCCGGTGCTCGACACCTACGCGGACATGCAGGACATCCTGCTGCTCGATCCCATCCACGAGGTCGACGACCAAGGATGGCCGCACCAGCGGTAGCCGATGCCCGAGGCAGCCGATCCAGCCCACATGGCAGGTGCCGGGCTCGCCGAGCCGCTCGTCAGCGTCGTGATCGCGGTCCGCAACGGGGAGCAGTTCCTTGATGCCGCCATCGGCAGCGCACTGGCCCAGTCGTGGCCGCGATGCGAGATCATCGTGGTCGATGGCGACTCGACTGACCGGAGCCGCGACATCGCACGCTCATATGCGCAGGTCCGGCTCATCGAGCAACGCTCGAGAGGCTTTGCTGGTGCGTGGAATGAGGGGATCCTCGCGGCGCATGGACCGCTGATCGCGATCCTGGACAGCGACGACCTGTGGGACCCGCGGAAGATCGAGCTGCAGGTGCGCGCGCTGGCCGCGCACCCGCAGTGCGGCTATGCGATCGCGAGGACCAGGTTCCTGCGCATGCCAGGCGCACCGCTCCCGCCCGGCTTCGACCGCGTCGACCTGCAGGCCGACCACTCGGCGCCGTACCCCAGTGCCATGCTCGCGCGACGCGAGACGTTCGATCAGGTCGGGCTCTTCGACGAGAGCCTCCGCATCGCGAGCGACATCGAGTGGTTCAGGAAGGCGCGCGACATTGGCATCGAGCCCGTCAACATGCCGGAGGCGCTTCTCCACCGCCGCATCCATGAGAGCAACCTCTCCTCGAGGCCGCCGGAAAGCGGCCGCTCGTGGACAGCGTGCACCGCTTCGAGGCGGTGCCCGCGGCGTTCGATCGGCTGGCCGCCGGACCGCTGGGCAAGGTGGTCGTCGCCATCGCGGGCGGTGAGCAGGCTATGGACAAACAGCCTGTGGACTGAGTCCTGCGGACAATTGTTC
>VERO01000317.1 GCA_018882625.1 Phycisphaerales bacterium
CGGAGAGGCCGGCGATCTGCGAGATGCGAGATTGCAGCGCGGTGCGGTCGCGCTCGAGAGCGGCGAGCCGCTCGTCCGCATCCTTGGCACGCGCGGCGAGCGCCTGCTCCTGCGCGTCAAGGCGCGACTCGCGCTCGGCGATGCGCTCGAGCTTGCGCTCGAGGGTGTCCTGGATGCGCTGTGCGCGCTCCTGGCTCTCCTGCATTCCCGCAAGGGCGGTGGCCACTTCGCGGTCGACGGCGGCACGGCGCTCGCTGGCGGCGCGTTCGGCCGTGAGTTCAGTCTCCTTGGCGCGGGCCGTCGCGTCGTCGATGACACGGCGCGCCTCCTGGTTGGCACGCGATGCGACGGACTGCTCTGCGCGTGCACGTCCGATGCGCGTGCCGGCGACTGCAGCGATCACGGCGGTCGCCACGCCGAACGCGGCCGCCAGGCCGATGGCGGTTGCGTCAATCGCAGCGAGGAGATGTTGGTCGGGCGGCAACATGGTCCGTTGATGCAGGTCGCGCGGATGCGCGTGCCTGCCGGGAAGCGTCCATTGTCTCCAACAGCACGCCGCTCCACAACCGTGATAATCATGCCGCGCCGATAGACTCGACCGCCATGCAAGGGGCGATCGCGTCAGTCCTTCGGCTGCTGCCCCTCAACCCCATCTGCCTGAGGCTGGTGCAGGGCGGTTCGCGCCGCACGCGGCACCTGTACATCCGCGCGGGGTTCCTGGCGCTGATGATCGTGATCCTGCTGTTCGCGCTGCTGGGGTCCGGCACGTCGCTTCGCGACCTCGCGCAGCGCGGGTCCAACGCCTTCCAGGTGGTCAGCTACGGGCAGGTTGCGCTGATCTGCCTGCTGACGCCGGTCTTCATGGGCGGCGCGATCGCGCAGGAATCGAACCCGCGCACGTGGGACATCCTGCTGACGACGCCGCTGAGCTCGCTGCAGATCGTGCTCGGGAACCTCTTTGGCCGGCTCTTCTTCGTGCTCGCGCTGCTGATGTCGACGTTCCCGCTCTTCGCGGTGATGCAGCTCTTCGGAGGCGTGCCCGGCAGCACCATCATCGGCAGCTACATGGTCGCCGCGGCATCGGCGCTGCTTGTTGGTGCGATCGCCGTCACGCTGAGCGTGACGCGTGTGGCCGGGCGCCGCGCGGTCTTTGTGTTCTACGCATGCGTAGTGCTGTACCTGGCGGTGACATACGCGATCGATCTTGGGCTGCGCACGCCATCGGGTGTGGGTCCGGATGCCACGTGGACCACGGTGTGCACCCCGCTCAACCCCTTCCTTGGCATCGAGGCGCTGCTGACTCCGGCCACGTACTCGCCGCGCGAATTCGCGGGTACGCAGGCGCCGTGGTTCATGCGAGCGTGGCTTGGGCACCCGGTCGCCACGCAGATCTGGATCTTCATGCTGCTCTCGGTGGCACTGTGCATCTGGGCCACGCTGCGGGTGCGGCTGCTTGGTGCAGGCAGCCCGGCCGCCGGCGGACGCATGCGCGCGGACACTGCGCGCGATCCGCGCACGGTCGGCAGCAACCCGATCGCGTGGCGCGAGCTGCACCTGCGCGGGCAGACCGTGAAGGCTCGCGCATTCCGCTGGGGATTCCTTGCGGCAGGCATCGGCATTGCGCTTGGCACGCTGGTGCTGCACCGCGGCGGAACGCTGAGCGATGCGGCGCTGCGGCTGGCGCTCGCGTCGGTGCTCGGCGCGGAAGTCATCATCGTGACGCTGGCGGCCCTCAACACGAGCGCAACGGCCGTCAGCAAGGAGCGCGAGGACGGATCGCTCGACATCCTGCTGACGACGCCGATCCAGCCCGGGCCATACCTCTCCGGCAAGCTGCGCGGCATCGTGCTGTCGCTGTCGCCGCTCATCGCCGTGCCGTGCCTGACGCAGGCGCTCGCGTCGCTCTACGTCATCACGAACGGGTTCGGCGGCGGCAAGGCGCTTGCGGTCAGCGAATCGGTCGGCACGCGCACCGTATCGGTGCCGCTGGTGCTGCCTGAGGTGGCGCTGGCGCTCCCGCTGGTGCTGCTGGCCTTCATCGCCATGACCGTGATGACGGGGCTCGCGTGGAGCGTGCGCAGCAAGGGCACGATCGGTAGCGTCTTTGCGGCAACGGGTGCGGTGCTGACCGCGGCGGGCGTGGTGGGCCTGTGCGGCATCGCGGCTGGCAGCGGCGTGCCCTACGTCGGCGCGGCGATCAACGCGCTCACGCCCTTCAACCTCGCCATCGCCTCGGTGGAGCCTGGTGCACTGATCCCAGAGAGCCTCGACGATCCAGTCAGCCGCGTGACAAGCATCGTCATCGGCGCGCTTGCCGCGGCGGGCATCTACGCCGGCATCACCTACGGCATGCACGCGAACCTCAAGGCATCGTTCATGATGACTGTGCGCCGGCTGGCGGGAACCCACTGAGATGTGGGGATGGGGGATCGGCATCGCGGCCTGCTGGTTCGCGCTGACGCTGGCGCTGAGCCTGCGCGCATTCCGGCGCCGCACGCACATGAGCGCGATTCCGACGTCGAAGGTGCGCGGCGTGGCGATGGGCGAGGTCGAGGTGTCGGGGGTCGCGGAGGGGCCCGCGCCGGTGATGTCGTATCTCGCCGAGGAGCCCTGCCTCTGGTACCGGTGGGAGTGCAACGAGCACTGGACGCGGACGCGCACGGAGACCTACACCGACTCGAAGGGCAAGACGCAGACGCGCACGGTGCGCTACAGCGGCACAGATACGGTCGCGAGCGGCGGCGAGTCCGCGGAGCTCTACCTGCGCGATGACACAGGCGCCGTGCGCGTGCGCTGGGAG
>VERO01000318.1 GCA_018882625.1 Phycisphaerales bacterium
ACGTTGGACTCCGCCTCCTCCATCGCCGGCATCGCCGCCGCGAGGCTCTCGACAGCGGTGCGTCCCTTGGCATCGAAGGTGATCGCAGGCGCCGGATCCACGACCTTCGGGTCCATCGCGATGCTGACGCCGATGCGGAGGCCCGGAGGTGCTCCGGGGGGGGTGACGACGATGTTCGTCGACTTCAGCAGACCCGTCGCCGCATCGATGGCGACGAGGGCATCGGAACCCTCCTCACCCAGCAGCAGGACCTCAGACACCCCATCCTTGGCGCGGAAACCGCCGATGCGCTCAAACGCGAATGGACCGACACCGAACGCCTTCACGAGCGCGGCGCCTGTCGCCCCCTCGCGCAGCGCCAGATGGGGCACCGGGAGATCGACACCCTCGAGCTTCGCGGCAAGGGTCGAGCCCATCCCGCCGCTGAGGGGCACAGCCACGTACTTGTCGCCGAACATGCCTGACGCGAACATCAGCGTGCCGCCGGTCGACACGATCTCGGTGTCGCCCATCGTCACCATGCCGTCTGACCCGGCTCCGAGCACGATCTTCATCGAGTCGGTCTGGTCGCCCATAGGCGTCTTCATGGTGAGCGCGACGGTGTCTGTGAGGCCGGGGGCGGACTTGTACGCCGCAGCGGCCTTCTCGAGCGCCTTGGTGCCAGCATCGATCGCCTCTGCATTCTTCTCGGCGTCGGTGAAGCTCGCGCCGTTCATGTCCACCTTGGGGAAGGCGGGCATGGCGAACTGCATGCCGTCCTCTCCCGCGGGCGGCGCGGCCTGCGGCGCAGGAGCCGCCGGCGCGGCCGGGGGCGCCGCCGGGGGCGCGGCTTGGGGCGAGTCCGCTTGCGCGGCTGCACCGTAGGCAGTGGCGAGGAGGGCGAGCGACGCGGCGAGCGAGTGGACGCGGATCATGTGACTTCCTTGGTGCGGCTCGCGGCGCCGCCCTCCACGCTGGAGGGCGGTGTGGGGCCAACGAGCTCGCGGACGAGGGATGCTACTGTCCGGCCGCAACGGGGGTTCACGGCATTCGGGGCGATTTCCGCCAGCGGAACCAGCACAAACGCCCGCTCCGCCATCCTCGGGTGGGGCACGGAGAGGCCGGGCTCGTCGATGACCCGGTCGCCGTACATCAGCAGGTCAAGGTCAAGGGTGCGCGGCCCCATCCGCTCCGCGGGATCGCGGACGCGACCGAGCTCACGCTCCACCTGAAGCAGCGCCCCGAGAAGCGCCGCTGGCCCGAGGGTCGTCTCGATCGCGACTGCGCCGTTGATGTAGCTGGGCTGGGGCGGCCCCACCGGCGCGGTCTCGATGAGCCCACTGCACCGGAGCACCCGGATCCCGGGATGGGCATCGAGCCGCGCGATCGCCGTGCGGATGGTGGCTGACCGGTCTCCGAGATTGGATCCCACGCCCACGTAGGCCACGCAGGCGGGCGCGCCACTCATCCGTTCCACTGCCACAGGAGGTCGACATCGGCACGGCCGACGATGTTGAGGCGCAGCATCTGCAGGGCCACCTTCACGGAGCGGTCGCGCACGCTCTCCCGGTCCCCCGTGAACCGGAAGCAGCGCACGTCATCGCGGCGCGACTCCGCATCATGCACGGCGATCCAGACGGTGCCGACCGGCTTGTCCGCCGTGCCGCCATCGGGTCCGGCGATGCCCGTCGTCGACACCCCCCACCGCGTGCGCATCGTGCCGGCCACGCCATGCGCCATCGCGAGCGCCACCGGCCGGCTCACTGCGCCGTGCTGGGCAAGGTCCTGCGGCGTGACGCCGAGCGCGCGCTCCTTCACGGCGTTGGCGTACGACAGGATGCCGCCCACGAACCACGCGCTTGATCCGGGCACCTCGGTGAGGGCGCCGCCGAGGAGGCCGCCGGTGCAGCTCTCGGCCACCGACACCGAAGACCGCGCCTGCGCCAGCAGCGCGCCGACCGCAGACGCGAGCGTCGTGCCCTGCTCACCAAAGACGTAGGGCTCCCACGCGGTGCGCACGGCATCCGCGGCGCTGCCCACAAGCCTCTCCGCCTCCGGTCCCTCGGCGCGGATCCGCGCCGAGATCACCGCACCTGATGCCGTGGTGCCGATCACCGGGTTCGATCCGCGCGCCATCCACGGCCGGATGCGCTCGGCGGCGACCGACTCCGGAAGGCCGCAGCTGTGCAGCGCATGAGTGCGCACGCCAGCGCATCCGCGCGCGGCGCATGCGTCCGCAATCCGCGGCGCGACGTGCGCCTCCCACATCGGCTGCATCTCGCGCGGAGGTCCGGGCATCGCCCACACGAGCGCCGCGCCGACCGTCGCGTGCAGTCCGGGCGCCGTGCCATGCGGGTTGGGGATGCACACCGCGCGGGAGGGCCTCGTGGCCTGGCGCCAGTTCATCTCGGGGATCGGCATCCGTCGCGACTCGAAGCGCGCGCGCAGCGCATCGCGCGCATCCGCGTCATCGACCAGCGTGTCGCCCATCGCACGGCACAGCGCGTCGCGCGTGAGGTCGTCATCGGTGGGCCCGAGCCCGCCCGTGATGAGCACCACATCCGACTGCGCCGCGAACGCCCCGATCGCCGCCGCGATGTGCGCGAGATCGTCGCCCACCGTGCGGTGCTCGATCACCACGCAGCCCATGCCGACCAGGCGCGACGAGAGCCACTGCGCATGGCGGTCCGACACCGCGCCGAGCACGAGCTCATCCCCGATCGCGAGGATCGACGCCCGCATCGGGGAGGCCACCGAACCGCCGCTCGCTGTCGCGCTGCGCATCGCACGAGGATACGAGCGCA
>VERO01000319.1 GCA_018882625.1 Phycisphaerales bacterium
ATCTTGAACCGCATGGCCACGGAAACGATGTACATGAATATCGAGAGTCGTAAGGCGACGGCGCTCGCGCACGGCCCCCGAAACCGGCGCGAATGATCCTGTTGCGGTTTGGGACCCCAAAGATCGGTTACTCATATTGCCCGCATGCCGTGAACCCGCTCCGTGGTCCCGCTGCCCCTCCACCCCTAGAATGCCCGCCCTCATGGGCCTCGAGACCATCACCCAGTACCTGCCCTCGTGGGTCGCTCCCACGCCCGCCTTCTGCCAGATCGTCACCGGCATGCTGGTGATCCTGGTGATGCTGCACGTGATCCTGGGCGGATGCGCCTACGGCATCATGCTGGAGCGCAAGCTGAGCGCGTGGATGCAGGACCGCGTGGGTCCCAACCGCGTCGGCCCCGCCGGCCTGCTGCAGCCGATCGCCGATGGCCTGAAGTTCATCATGAAGGAGGAGTACACCCCGCGCGGCGCGGACAAGGTGCTCTTCATGATCGCGCCCACCCTCATCATGATCCCGGCCATGATCAGTTTCGCGATCGTGCCGTGGGGCGGCACGCTGGAACTGTCGCAGCTTCCATTCGGTCTGGCCAAGACGCTCGGTGTCGAAGGCATCACCGTGCGCCTGGCCGGCGCCGTGGTGAACGTGGGCATGATCTACCTGCTCGCCGTGGCCAGCCTGGGCGTGTACGGCGTCGCGCTCGGCGGATGGGCCAGCAACAGCAAGTTCAGCTTCCTCGGCGGCCTGCGCGCGAGCGCGCAGATGATCTCCTACGAGATCCCGATGGGTATCGCGCTGCTGTGCGTCGTGCTCGCGGCCGGCACGCTCGACCCGATGGTGATCGTCGAGCGCCAGCAGACCGGCTCGTGGAACCTGCTCCAGCAGCCGCTTGCGGCGATCATCTTCTATACGTGCATGCTCGCCGAGTCGAACCGCGCGCCCTTCGACCTCGCCGAGGCAGAGAGCGAGCTCGTCGGCGGCTACCACACCGAGTACTCGTCGATGCGCTTCGCGATGTTCTTCCTCGCGGAGTACTTCCACATGATCACGGGCGCGGCGTTCTTCAGCCTGCTGTTCCTGGGCGGCTGGAGCGTGAACCCGATCGGCGCGCTGCTCCCGGGCCTCGACCTCCCCGCACAGGGCAGCCTCGTCATGGGGCTGCTGCATGTGGGGGTCATGGCCGGCAAGGTGTTCCTGCTCGTGGCCTTTGCGATGGCGATCCGCTGGACGCTGCCGCGCTTCCGCTTCGACCAGCTCATGAAGCTCGCGTGGGAGGGCATGATCCCAGCGTCGATCCTGCTGCTCGCGGGCGTGAGCGTCATGGTCTACCTCGGTCTTGAGACCTGGATGTGGGTGGCGTCGCTGGCATGCCTGGCGGTCATCTGGGTCGTCGGCCCGATGCTGCCCAAGCAGGCCAACCCCAACCAGCGCATCCCGATGATCGGCAGCCGCTTCTCGCCGCTGCGCGACTCCACAGTGCGCACCGCGCCGACCAATCCGGTCGCGCTCGACGATTCCGCGATCCCCGATCCCCGTCAGGGGCCGCTCTCGATCCACTGACGGCCCCGCGGCGCACGCATCCGCATGCACACGATCACGTTTGCCGACACGTGCCGCGCGCTCCTGGCGCTGGCGCGCCTCGGCGTGCAGACGCGCTTCCGCATGCGCGGCGCATACTGGCGCTGGCGCATGGAGACCGCGTTCGGCAACGATCCGTCGCGCATGCCGCCGCGTGTCGAGCGCATCAGGTCGATCATCGAGTACGGCGCATGGGTGCACCGCATGCGATCGCTGATGCGACGCTGACGCACCCGCGCACCCGTGCACCCAGGCGAACGGCTCGGACCCATCGCGCCCAGCGTCGCGTCATGGCAGCAGCCGATGCTCTTGCCTTGATGCGCGTGCCGCTCTAGCATCCATGCACACTCGTGGCGCACCGGCTGCGCCGCGACCGTGCAGGCGCCGATCGATCTCCGACCCGATCGGCGCCTGTCCTTTTTGGATTTCGGGATTTCCGCGCGAATCCGCACGGTTCCGGGGACGCGTGCGTGCGCTCCGTAGCATCGGGGCGTGGCACGGACCAAGGCAGCCAGGAGCTTCGTATGCCGCGAGTGCGGGGGAGTGCAGCCGCGGTGGGCGGGGAAGTGCCCCGACTGCGGGGCCTGGGACGCCATGGAGTCCTTCAACCCCGATGCCGGCGGCGGCAGCGCTGCGCTCGCCGGTGCGGCCCCGTCGTGGACCGTAGGCGACGCTGCGCCAATGGCCGCCACGCCCATCGGCGACGTGCAGCCGCTGGATGTGCCGCGCCTGGAGATAGGCATCAGCGAGCTTGACCGGACCCTCGGCGGGGGACTGGTGCCCGGCAGCGTCATCATGCTCGGTGGCGACCCCGGCATCGGCAAGAGCACGCTGCTGCTGCAGGCTGTGGTGTCGCTGGCCCAGCGCGGCGTGCGCTCCCTCTACGCATCGAGCGAGGAGTCCGCGCAGCAGGTGAAGCTGCGGGCCGAGCGCATCAGCGACGGTCAGTCGCCGGAGCAGCTTTACCTGCTCGCCGAGTCGAGCGTTGCGCGCATCATCCAGGAGGCGCTCCGGGTGAAGGCGCGCGTGCTCGTGGTCGACAGCATCCAGCTCGTGCACCGTCATGACCTCGATGCGCTTCCGGGCTCCGTCAGCCAGCTGCGCCGCTGCTGCCTCGAGCTGGTGCAGGCCGCAAAGGCGACCGGCATCGTGGTCGCGGTCGTCGGCCACGTGACGAAGGAGGGTGACCTCGCGGGCCCTAAGC
>VERO01000320.1 GCA_018882625.1 Phycisphaerales bacterium
CGCGCACGTCATCCTGGACGTCAAGACGCCCGGCTCGGGCGAGCGCGCACGCAATCTCGCATCGAACCTCGATCGGCTACGTCCGCATGATGAGGTCAAGTTCGTGGTCACCGACCGCGCCGACTACGAGTTTGCGAAGGCCACGATCGCGCAGCACCGCCTGCCGGAGCGGTGCCGCGCCGTGCTGCTGTCGCCGGTGTTCGAGCAGGCCAAGGGCCTCGAGATCCTCGGTGCGCGTGCGCTGGCGCCCAGGACGCTGGCGGAGTGGATGCTCGAGGACCGCCTGCCGGCGCGGATGAGCCTGCAGCTCCACAAGTTCATCTGGGAGCCGAGCACGCGCGGCGTGTGAGGGCGAGCCCGCGCGCGGTGGCAGGCCAATGCGGGCCCGCGTTGCGGGCGGGGACTGCGCTCGCGCAAAAAGAGCGACGCCGCGGGGTTGCCGCGGCGTCGGATGCCCAGGAGAGGACTCGAACCTCCAAGGGTTGCCCCACCAGCACCTCAAGCTGGCGCGTCTGCCAATTCCGCCACCTGGGCTTGTGACGAGGATCGAGAAGTATACCGCCGGCCGGTCCCTAGCATCGGGCCGTGAAGGAGCCTGCCAGAGCCCCTGAGATCGAGAACCGGCGCGCCCGGCACGACTACGCGATCGAGGACACCCTCGAGTGCGGGATCGAGCTGCTCGGCACGGAGGTCAAGTCGATCCGCGACGGCAAGATGAGCCTGGCGGAGGGGTTCGTGATGGCGCGGGCCGACCCGCCATCGCTCGAGCTGCATGGTGTGCACATCGACGAGTACCCGCCTGCAGGACGGGACCGCCAGCACGATCCGCGCCGTGTGCGCACGCTGCTCGCGCACCGGAGGGAGATCGTGCGGCTGGCCACTGAGGTGAAGGCCAAGGGCGTGTCACTCGTCCCGCTCAAGGTGTACTTCGCCAAGGGGCGCGCCAAGCTGCTGGTCGGCGTGGGCAAGGGACGCAAGAAGGGCGACAAGCGCGAGGCCATCGCCGAGCGCGAGATGCGGCGCGACATCGACCGTGAGATGGGCCGCCGGCGCTAGGCGGGGCTAGGCGGCGCTCCAGGCGCTGAGCAGCGCCGTGAGGTCGGCTCCGTCAGTGGTGCCGTCGCCGTTGATGTCCGCGCCGGGAGTGCCCCACGCGGAGAGCAGGATCGAGAGGTCGAAGCCGTTCACGATGCCGTCACCGTCGAGGTCTCCGGGGACATTGGGCTCGCAGTCGAGGCTGAACAGCTCCACGTCATCGACACCTGCCTCCACGAGCGAGCCTGCGCCAAGGTCGCGCGCCCGGAACCGAACCCTGAACTGGGTGCCCAAGGTCGGGAAGGTGTCGTTGAGCCGGAATGTCCTGGTGACCCACGCGTTGGCGTTCTCCGTCACGAGCTCAAGCTGCGTCCAGGTGGCGCCGTTGTTGTTCGAGATCTCGACGGGCATCGAGTCGGCGTTCGGCGCGGCCCCCGTGTTGTTGGAGTACCAGCGCGCGTAGCGCAGGTAGGTGATGCCGCTCGATCCGAGGTTGATGGCCGGACTCGTCAGGGTGGTGGTGCCGGCGTCGACGTCCGCCGCGCCGATCTGGCCGCCGGGAACGCCGTTGCCGGTGATGAAGCACTGGGTCCCGTTGGGCGATGCGTCATCCTCAGGCTGCGCGGCGGTGCCGACCGGATCGCCACGCACCCAGATTCCCGATGTGGCGTCGTCGCCCGTGGCGCCGACGACCCATCCGCGGTCCTGCTCGAAGTTGTCGAGGAAGGCCTGCGCGATGCCGTAGGCCGACAGCGACCGGTTCGTCACGCTCGGTGCGCCCTCCGGGCCCGTCACCGTCTGGCCGCTCGCCGACTGGGCCTGGACGAACCAGAGCAGCGTCGTGCCGCAGGCCGCCGCCGGGAGGTTGGCCTCGAAGATGTCGCCGCCCGCACTGCTCATCGGGATGTCGGCGAATGTCCCTCCATCGGCGTTGCGCCAGCGCAGCACCACGGAGCCGTCGAGAAGCGTCGAGGAGATGTTGCGGATGCTCACGCGAACGGTGGTTCCGCCATCGGGCCGCGAGGTGGCAGGCGCGGGTGACGGGAACTCCAGCACGATGGGCGCGAGCGGCGGTCCGGGCATCCCGTGCGCGGAGAAGCCGGCCTGAATCTGGTCGTAGTGCGGCGTGCCGTCGGCGATCGTCGCGTTGTTGTCATCGAGCGACATGAAGTCGACGGTGATGTCGGGGTTGATGGCGGTGCCGGTGTGCAGCAGCACCGAGTCGAGCGCGAGCGACCGGATGATCTCCAGGCCCTCGCCAGGCCGCACCTGCTCGAGGAGGTTCCGCGTGTCCCAGACGCAGCCCGAGATCAGCTGCCCGCACGAGTGGATCGCGCTGCCGCAGGACGAGCAGTCGGTCGGCGAGTACTGGCAGTTGTTGTCGGCCCGGCGGATTCCGGCGCCGCAGGTGCTGAAGCCGTCGGCCAGGCGCGGGTTGTCGGTGACCAGCACCGCCACCACATCGCTGAACCCCTCCCCATACGCGCCCTGCCCGCTGCCTGCGGACGCCACAATGTGGTGCCCGTACTCGTGGTGCACGACCGTGCCGAAGGCGGTGTTGTTGCACGAGCCGCCCGCCCTGTAGAAGTTGATCGAGCCGCCGTTGTAGAAGGCGTTGCACGTGCTGGCGATGTTGACGTTGATCGGGAATGCGGAGGCTCCCTGCTGGTTCGCGATGACCGGGAACGCCGGGTTCACCGACATCAGCACGTCACGCACGATGTTGGAGTGCAG
>VERO01000321.1 GCA_018882625.1 Phycisphaerales bacterium
GCGCAGTCGGAGGCGCGCACGTTCCTGGCTCGCGCGGCCGAAGGCGTTGAGCGCCACGAGGGGTTCGCTGCACCTCCGCCCGTCCGTTGCGACGCCCGTGCGCTTGCCGCTGCGCACGGCATCAGCCTCGCATGGTGACTGGCCCTGTGCGCACCGCGCGTCGGCTCCGCCCTGCGACCGACCGCCGCACCTCGCGGCGCTTCAGCCGATCACCGACCGCCGCATCGTGAGGTAGTCCCAGACCACGAGGCGGTCGAGCTCCTCGCCGCCCACGAACATCACCCGCCCGCCCGTGGACTCGGCCATCCGCTGCGCGAAGCGCACGTCGGCCTCGGACTGGCTCCATGACGGCAGCAGCACGATGTTGATCACGATCCCCTGCTGCGCGCAGCGCATCGCCTCGCGCATCGTCTCGCGCTCCGTGCGCGGGTCGGGCGGGTACAGCATCAGCAGCTGGCTGCCCTCGAAGTGCGCGGTCGGGAGGCCATCGGTCAGCAGCACGACCTGCTTGGTTCCTGCATCTGACGCGCCAAGCGACTGCCGCGCCATCGCGAGCGCCCGCTGGATGTTCGTGAAGTGCAGCGGCAGGTCCATCTCGGTGACGTTGGGGTCGGACATGTCGGCGCGCAGGCGCACCACCGGATCTCCGATCGACACCGGCTTGGGCATGAGCTCGATGATCTCGCCGGGCCGGCGCATCCGCGCCAGCGTGTACATCTCGATCACGTGCAGGATGTCGCCCGGGTACTCGCTGCGGATCAGGGCATCGAGGGCAAGGGCCATCTTCTTGCAGGCGATGTACTGGCCGCCGTAGCGCATCGATCCGGACATGTCGAGGATGAGTGCGGTGGCGCACTTGGGCGAGCGGCGCGTGCGGTGTACCTCGAGGTCCTCGGCGGACGGACGCACCTTGCCGGTGCGCGCGACCGCGTTGAGCATCGACTGCGGCACGTCGATGTGCGCTGGCGAGTCGCCGAAGGCGTACGGCCGCGTCGACGGCAGCTCGATGGCGCCGTCGGGCGAGTGCACGTGCTCATGCCGGCCGCGGCGGCCATCCGCGAGATCGCTGAAGATGACCGCGAGCAGCCGCTTCTGGTAGGTGCGCAGCGCGCTCGGGCTCGCGCGGTATCCCTCGGGGGAACGCTCGAGCCCTGCCTCCTCAGCCATCTTCCGCAGCAGCTCGTTGACGCGCCGCTGCACGTCGCGCAGGTCATCCATCGACTCTGGCGTCGCGAACTCCGACAGCATGTCCATGTCGATGATGGCAGGCTTGGCGTTCTTGAGCGCCTCGTCGATCTGCCGCAGCAGCTCATCGATACGTGCCAGTTCCTCGCCCACGGCAATCGCCTTCGGCACGTCCATCGGCTCGCGTCCCGTGAACGCGTACTTCGACGATAGGCGGTCAATGGCGTACGCATCGCGCAGCCTTGCGATCGCGCGCATGAGGGCACGCGACAGATCAGTGCCGCCCGGAAGCCTGCGGTGCAGCCGTTCGAGGTCGGACAGCTGCGCATCGGCGAGCGCGCGAGCAAGAACCTCCGCGCTCCGCGCCGGAATGTCGGCGCGGCCCGATACCGCAGCCGCCTCATCGGCGAACGCTGCATGTGCGGCATCGCGAGCGCCGTCCACCTCGTACGTCGACAGGATGCGCCGCTTGCGCTCCTCGAGCATCGCCCGGATCGCCTCGAGGCTCGGCCCAAGGCCACGCACCTGCGACGGATCGATGCGGATCGCCTCGGCCAGCTCACGCTCGGTGAACTTCCGCCGCCCCCCGTACATCATCATGTGGTCCAGGAACGCGGATGCGGCATCTCCGCCCGCACCACCGGGCGAGGTGGGCGACGGGAACTCGGTGGGGTTGTAGCCGAGGTAGGTGTGGATGATGCCGCCGAGTCGCCTCACTCGGGCTCCTTCCCGATCTCGTAGGAGATGCGGCCATGCCGCTCCGTGCGCGAGAGGCGGTCCGTGGCCCAGAGGCCGGCAAGCACGAACTCCACGCAGCTCGCGCGCACAGCAGGGTCAGTGGATGCGTTCACCTCGAAGGCCTTGTCCCACGCCTTGGGCACGCGCGCGAGCGCGGTGGCGTAGGCAGAGGAAGGCAGCATGTCACCCACCTCGATGCGCACGCCCTCGGCGAAGTCGGCCGCGATCTGCTCGAGACCGTGCGCATCCACGTACTCCTCGAACACGGTACCGATCGCCTGCGCGACGATCGCCTCGATGGCCTGCGACTCGCTGACCTGGTGCGATCCCATCAGGTCAAGCTCAAGCTTCCCGATGGCGCTGGCACGCAGGTGCGCGAGGTCGCTGATGCGCGGCACGGCCGGACGCTCGCCGAGCGCAATCGCGCGCCGCCGCGCATTGGCCACCATCGTGCGCCAGTTGGCGATCGAGAAGCGCGCAGACACGCCGCTGGCCTGGTCGACGTACTTGGATGTTCGAGCCGTGCGCGAGACCTGCTCGACGATCTCGTCCATGAAGGGCGGCACCACCACGGGGTGCTCGCCGCCAAGGTCCATGCCCGCCTCCTGCCGCATGATCGAGATGCCCAGATCGCGCTCGCGCAGATAGTGCGTGGCGATCGTGCTGCCGATGCGGTCCTTGAGCTGCGGAATCACCTTGCCCGAGCGGTTGTAGGTGCTCGGGTTGGCGGAGAAGAGCACCAGCACGTCGAGGTCGAACCGCACCGGGTAGCCGCGGATCTGCACGTCACGCTCCTCAAGGATGTTGAAGAGACCCACCTGCACCAGCT
>VERO01000322.1 GCA_018882625.1 Phycisphaerales bacterium
GAGCAACATCTCTGCCGCGCGCTGCCAGCGCGATCTGGATCTTGACCATCCCTCGATGCCCCGGGACCGAGGTGAGGACCTGGACAGGCTCAATCGCTGTCGCCATCTGATGCACGTGCCACGCCAGTGACTTGTCGATGCCCAAGCCAGCCGCGAAGCCGCGGATCGACGGCTCCTCCGCAAGGAGAAATGCAACGCAGGCGCGCATTTCCCGGCTGACATCCATTGCGGCGGCGGCAACATCATCGAAGAGGCCTTGACCTGCTGACAAGGATGTCACCCCATCCGCGGACATTCTCGTCACTATCGACGCGCTGGCGCTGTTTGCTTGAGCGCAGACGGCACGGCTCGTAACGCCGGCCAGGGTGAAGGGGTCGCGCCCGTCGGACCCATACCGTGCGCGATTCGTGCAGCCCCTCGCTGCCCCCGCCCACTCAGAGACGCGTGGTGCGCCTGCGGACGCTCGTTGCGGAATGGACTGCTTCCGCGCGCCATGAGCTTCAGGCAACCGCACATGCTGGGACGCCAATCGAGGGACTTTCGGCCACACCTCCACCGAACGGTTCATGCAAGCGGATCGCCCACTGAGGCTGCTTCCCGCATGCTGGGGCACCGTGGCCACTAGCGGCCGGCTTCTATGATCCCCTGCCCTGCACGGCGCACCGTATGCTCCTCGTCGCCACCGATCTTGCGAAATCTCACGGCATGCGCGAGCTGTTCAGGGGCGTCTCGGTGGGTATCGCCGCGGGCGACCGCGTCGGCCTGATCGGCCCCAACGGCGCCGGCAAGTCCACGCTGCTCCGGATGCTCGCGGGCGCCGAGGTCCCTGATTCAGGTTTGGTGCGCTCGCCGCGCGATACGGTTGTCGTGTACGTGCCGCAGCGCGACGACTTCGCGCCTGGAACCACGCCACGCGCAGCCGCCACCGAGGCCGCGCTCGCATCGGCGAGCGTGCACGGCGACCGCCACGATGCGGCGGTGCTCGCCGGCACCATCCTCGGCAAGATCGGATTCCCAGATGCAGTGATGGACGAGCCCGCGGAACGGCTCTCCGGCGGATGGCGCAAGCGGATGTCGATCGCGTGCGGGCTCTGCATGGCGGGCGGCACACCCGACCTGCTGCTTCTCGACGAGCCGACCAATCACCTGGACGTGGAGGGCATCCGCTGGCTTGAGCAGTTCCTCATGCGCGCCACCAACGACCTGCGTGTTCGCGCGAGCGTCTTCGTGACGCACGACCGCGCATTCCTGGAGCGCGTCGCGACGCGCGTCGTCGAGCTCAGCCGTGCGTATCCGCAAGGCACGCTCTCCATCGACGGCAACTACGGCGAGTTCGCGCGCCGGCGCAGGGAGTTCCTCGATGCGCAGGCGCGCAACGAGGCAACGCTCGCCAACGAGGTGCGCATCGACGATGCGTGGCTCGCCCGCGGCGCACAGGCACGGCGCACCAAGGCCAAGGGCCGGATCGAGGACAGCGCCGACCGCCGCGATGAGCTCGCAGCCATCTCGACGCGCAATGCCGCCGCGGCCGCGGGCGGTGCGCAGGTCGACTTCTCGGCGAGCGGCCGTCGCACGCGCAAGCTGATCCATGCCACAGGCATCGCGAAGGGATTCGGTGGTCGCACGCTCTTTGCGGGGCTGGACCTCGAGCTCGGTCCCGGTGACCGCCTCGGCCTGATGGGCCCCAACGGCAGCGGCAAGAGCACGCTGCTTGCGGTGCTGTGCGGTGAGCTCGCGCCGGATGCCGGCACCGTGCGCATGGCGGATCCTGTGCCGCGCGTCGTCATCCTGCGCCAGCAGCGCGCGGAGATCCCGGGCAGCACGCTGCTGCGCGACGCCATCTGCCCGCTCGGCGACTTTGTCGACTTCCAGGGCAGGACCATGCACATCACCGCGTGGTCAAGGCAGTTCCTGTTCGCCGACGCGCAGCTGCTGCAGCCGGTCAGCAGCCTCTCGGGTGGCGAACGCGCACGTGCGCACATCGCGCGCATGATGCTCGAGCCCGCCGACATCCTGGTGCTTGACGAGCCGACCAACGACCTCGACATCCCCACGCTTGAGGTTCTTGAGCGATCGATCGAGTCGTTCCCGGGTGCGGTGGTGCTGGTCACCCATGACCGTGCCATGCTTGGGGCGGTGGCGCGGCAGGTTGTGGTGCTCGGTGCGCCCGGCGGCGAGGTGAGCGTGGTGGCAAGCCTCGACCAGGCGCTCACTGCGCTCGAGCGTGCCGAGCAGGCAAGCGCGCGTGCGCTGCGCGCGGCGGCAACTGCATCGGCGATTGCACCGGCACCTGCCACGCCAGTACCCACTGCAACGCGCCGCAAGCTCGGCTACATGGAGCAACGCGAGCTCGACGGCATGGAGGCGGCAGTCGATGCAGCCGAGCGCGCGTGCTCAGAGGCTGAGGCCGCGGTGGCAGATCCGAAGGTCGCAGCCAGCCACGCGCGCATGGCTGAAGCGTGCCAGCGACTCGAGGCTGCACAGGCTTCCGTGGCTGCGCTCTACGCCCGCTGGCAGGAGCTTGAGGGCAAGCGCGGCGCTTGAGCAGCGCCCGCGACACTCGCCGGTCGCGCGCGCCGGGGTGCGGCGCGGGCACGTACAGTAGGCCTTCTCCAGAGCAGAGCTGATGGATACCGCACAGCGCCACCTTCCCGACGGCTACGTCATCCGCCTCATGCGTGAGGGGGACCACCCCCAGATCTCGGCGATCTGCGCCGCGGTCTACCCCACCGAGCGCCCCTACAC
>VERO01000323.1 GCA_018882625.1 Phycisphaerales bacterium
TACGCGAACTGCCCGGCCATGCGCAGCCAGTCGACGCGGTGGCGATCAACGCTGCGGGCACGGTGTGCGTCACCGGAGCGCGTGATGGCGGCGTGCGGTCGTTCGATGCCGCGACGGGTGATCCTCTCGCCACCATGATGGGACACTCCGGCCCCGTGCTGGCGTTGCGGTTCTCCAACGACGGCGCGATGCTGCTCTCCGGAGGCGCAGACGGATCGGTCCGCGTCTGGGATGCCGCGACTGGCACCCCCGGTGCCGTGCTGTCGGGCCACAGCGGTGCCGTGTACTCCATCCGGTGGTCTGCCGATGGTTCGCGTGCCATGTCTGCGAGCGCTGACGGCACGGCCCGCATGTGGGATCCCAAGGCTGGCGCGCTCGTCGGCATCCTGGAGGGTCACGAGGGACCCGTGATCTCCTGCGACTTCAGCCCTGACGGCCGACGCGCGGTCACCGGTGGCATCGACGGAAGCGTGCGCGTGTGGGATGCCGCGACTGGCCTGCCGCTTGCGGACCTTGGCGGACATACGGGCATCGTGTTCTCGTCCGCATTCAGTCCCGACGGCTCCCGCATCCTGACAGGATCGCAGGATGGAACGGCGCGCATCTGGGGCGTGGCCAGCCCTCCAGCGGTGGAGGAGGTCGCCGGTGCGCGCGACGTGATCCTCTCGATCGTGCCCGACTCGCGCTCCGAGCGTCTGCTGATCATCGCCGCAGATGCGCTGCCGCGGGTGCACGATGCGCGCACGGGCGAGGTCGTCTGCGAGCTCCATGGCCACAGCGCCCCGGTGACTGGCGGCGACATCAGCGGCGATGGTGCCCGCGCCGTGACGGCATCCGCCGACGGGACCGTGCGGGTATGGGATGCACTCACGGGACAGGAGCTCAGCCAGAGTGTCGCCGGTGCGCCGGTCGCCCGCACCGCGCGGTTCAGCCCTGACGGAAGCCAGTTCGCCACCGTGCACCGTGACGGCACCGCACGCCTCTGGAGCACCGCATCGCAGGCGCTGGTGCACGAGCTCAAGGGACACTCCAACCGCATCAACTCCGTGGACTTCAGTGAAGACGGGTCGCGTCTCATCACCGCATCCCAGGACCAGACGGTTCGAATCTGGGACGCGCGCACAGGACAGGCCATCTGCGAGACGCCACCTGCAGGCGTTCCCATCTCCAGCGCGTTCTTCTCCCCTTCGGGCTCGACCTTCCTCGCCTCGCATGCGGACGGGACGGCTGCGCTCTGGAGCGCCGCTGTCCCGACGCGGATTGCGCTGCTCGCAGGACACGCCAAACCCGTCGTGTCCGCGGCATTCGCCCCGGACGGATCCCGGGTCGTCACCGCGTCGCGGGAGGGCATCGTCCGCGTGTGGGATGCCCGCGACGGGAGACTGCTCGCGTCCCTCGAGGGGCACGGCGGCATCGTGTCGTCCATCGCGCTGCCCCCTGCGGGGCGACGGATCGCCACGGGCTGCTTCGACAGGCGCGCCCGCATCTGGGATCTCGAGTCGGGCGCACTGCTGGTGAGCCTGCCGGCGCACGACGAGGCCGTCACTGCCGTGGCATTCTCGCCGGATGGCGCGCGGCTCTACACGGGCGACGGCAACGGCAATGCCCGCGTGTGGGATGCGGTCCATCCGCGCGAGCGCGCATCTGCCAGCGGTACGACCGCAGGCGACAAGACAGCCGACGCCGGACTCACGAGCGCCGCCCGCACGAGGCTGCTGCGGCAGGCTCTCGCGCGAAGGCAGTTTGCGGAGGCCATTGGCGCCGCGCGGGCGTGGGGCATCGAGGGTGTCGATCCCGCCGTGCTCAACTCGCTCGCGTGGAACGGCAGCACTGCGCTTGCCGCCGACGATTCCCGTCGTGACCTCGACCTGCTGCGTGCATGCGCGACGCAGGCCGTACGCGCTACCCGCAGCACCAATCCCGCCTTCATGGACACGCTGGCGCGTGTGCACTGGGAGCGCGGCGAGCGCGACGCCGCGATTGCCACCGAGCGCGAGGCGATCGCCGTGCTCGACTCGCAGCCTGCGCCTACTGACGCGTCGCGCAAGGCGCAGCGCGAACGGCTTCGGGCAGACATGGCCGCGGCGCTTGAGCGGTACTCGAATCCATCCAGTCCGCCAGATCGTTAGCTTTACCGCGCACATAGCCCATCGGACGATCTGACCCGTCATTTCACATGGTGACGATTGAAGTAGTCACCATGGATCACGATGACCTCCTGCCTTCGAGGCCGGCGTGCCCGAGCTCGACGCCCCGTAGCCGCTACGCCAGACGCCTGACGAGGATCGCAGTGCGGTCATCCTGCGTCGAGCTCGCCTTGGAGAACGCCAGCGATCCTCGGTCCAGCGCATCGAGGATCTCCGCGCACGGCCTGTCACGCAACGACTGCACGAGCTTCTGAACCGCAGCCTCGCCCCACTGCTCACCCTCGGGGTTCATCGCCTCGTAGTAGCCGTCAGTGATGACCAGCAGGATGTCGTTGGGCTTGAGCTCGATGCGAACTTGCTGCCCGGAATCCGGCATGAATCCCACTGAGGTGACGCCGAAGGGCATCGCATCGCTGTCGATGAACTCAAAGCGGTCCTCGGCATGCCGGTACACGAAGATCGGGCCCTGCCCCGCACTGAAGCTCTCGACGACATGGGTTGCGGGATCGAGCATCCCGTACCACGCGGTCACGAAGCGCCCCGGCGGAAGGTCGCCGCACAGCTGCGCGTTGACCTCGCGCACGATGTCCAGG
>VERO01000324.1 GCA_018882625.1 Phycisphaerales bacterium
CACCGTGAAGGTGGCGTAAGGCCGCGCGTCGGTCCAGGTGGCGTCTCGCGTGCCTCCAGCGACGAGCCGCGCGCCCAGCGGCGACTCGGATGGAAGCGCTCCCGCCCGTGCGGGCTCGATCCAGATCTGGCCGTCCTCGCCTGTGCCGACCACGGTCTCGCGCATGACAAGGGCATCCATCGCGAGCGCCACCGGGAAGGCCAGGGCGAGCGAGATCCAGAGGTTCGCGCCGAGCCAGCGCGACCACACTGTGCGGGGCGGCTTCGCCGAGTAGTAGCGGATCAGCGCGAGGCGGCGCCGGATGCGCGCGATCGGTCCACCGGGCATCAGCCGCGGCTCCGCGAGGCCCAGAACTCCCTGAGCATGGCGCGGCACTCGTCGCCTGCACACAGCGCCGCACTCGCGGCTGCCGCGGCGCGGACTGTCTCGAGGTCCCGCGAGACGCGCGCGCCGGGCGAAGCACTCCGCTGCGCATCCGTGCCCTCACCGTCGCCGAGGTCGGTGCCATCGAGCCGCGACAGCCAGCTCTTGGTCTCGCGCAGCGCATGGGGCCCCTTGGCGGCGAGCGACGCCACGAGCGACTCCGTGGCCGCGGCGAGCGCATCGGTATCGGGATGCAGGCGGTGCACGAGCCCGAGCTGATGGGCTCGTGCAGCGCTCACCGGCTCGCCGAGCAGCGCCAGCTCTCGCGCGGCACCCGCACCTAGCGCAGGCAGGAGCGTCGGCAAGCTCACGGCCGGCGAGATGCCAATGCGGTGCACCGGATATCCGAACGTCGCGCGCTCCGCAGCCCACACGATGTCGCATCCCGTCAGGATCGCGCATCCGCCCGCCAGTGCAGCGCCCTGCACCTGCGCGACGACCACCGCCGGCATGGACCGGAGCGTCACGATCAACCCACTGAGCCTGTGGATGAACGACTCGAGCGTGGCCGCATCATCCACGCAGGCGGCGAGATCGAATCCGGCGCAGAAGGCGGAACCCTCGGCGCGCAGCAGCAGCACGTGCGACTCGCCAGCCTGTGCGCGCGTCGACGCCTGCTCAAGCGCACGCTCGAGCGCATCGAACATCGCGGCACCAAGCGCATTGCGGCGAGGCGCATCCGCGAGCGTGATGCCCATCATGCGGGGATCGGAGCCGATCTCGAGCCGCGCAGGCAGGGACGTATGCATGCGTACATTGTCCCGCCCATGGACAAGGCTGCCAAGCAAGTGTGGCTCGTGCGCCATGCCGACACGGAGTGGAGCAAGTCAGGCCGCCATACGGGCATGACGGACCTACCGCTGCTGCCAGAGGGCGAGCAGAAGGCGATGGGCCTCGGGCCCGCACTCTCGCGCGTGGAGTTCGCGCTCGCGCTCTCGAGCCCGCTGCAGCGCGCGGTCGAGACTGCCCGTCTCGCAGGATTCGGCACGCGCATCGAGATCGACCCGAACCTCGCCGAGTTCGACTACGGGCACTTCGAGGGACTCACGTCGGACCAGATCCACGCACAGTGGCCGGGGTGGGACCTGTGGCGTGATGGGTGCCCTGGCGGCGAGTCGCCCGAGCACGTGGCGGCGCGTTGCGCGCGGCTCGTGCAGCGCTGCCTCGACGCACCGGGACACGCGCTGCTCTTCGGGCATGGTCACATCTTCCACGCCTTCGCCGCCGCATGGCTCGAGCTGCCAGCCTCCCGAGGCAGGAGCTTCGGGCTGAAGGCAGGTTCAGTCAGCGTGCTCGGCTTCGAGCACGGCAACCGCGTCCTGTGGCAATGGGACCGAGTCGATCGGCTCGAGGGTCACTGAGCCTTCGCCGCCTGATCGCAGCGGGTCCATCCCTTGGTGGGATCGAAGGCCGTGATGACATCGAGCGCGCGAGGGGTGTCGTTGCCGAGATCGCGCTCGAACACCACGCCATCCGGACCCACCATGAAGCACATGATGCCGCTGGTGCCGTAGGCATCGGGCCAGGCGATCGCAGCCCATGACTGGCCGTTGCCCTGCGGCGTGAGCATCGCGTAGCGGTAGCCCTTGAAGGGGATTGCGCTGGAGTTCGACGTGCCTGAGCAGTCCGCCGCCGCAAGCGCGGCGCCGATCGGAGCCGGCTCCTCGGTTCCCGCGGTCGGCCAGTGCAGGCCGTCCTTGCGTCCCTTGGAGCTGTTGAGCCTCGTGGCGAACGCCTTCGCACCCGCGCCCTGCGGGTTGCTGTCGAAGTAGGCGCGCTGCGCAGCCGCGATCGCCTGCATGGCCTGGATCGTCTCGAGCTCATTGCGTCCGAGGCGGCGGAGCCTGAACTCCTCGATGCCGGCGTCGGTGTCCCACGACCAGCGCCCCTTGCGCTCGCGCAGCGGCACGGCAAACGCGAACTGGTCCGGATCGTCGGATGCGCCCACGACCAGGATGGCGCCATCGCCCACGCGGTCGATGCGCTGGCCCTTCGCGAGCCGGGCGAGGAACGCCGCGCGCATCCTCGGTGCCTCATCAGGATTCAGCTGGAGCTCGCTCCAGCGCGGGCCGAAGAGCGTGGCTGCCGCATTCGGGTTGGGGTTGGCGAGCACGACCTTCAGTGCCGCAACCGCATCCTCAGGCGACGCGTAGTCCGCGGTGACCGTGGAGAGCGCGGTCTCGCGCGCGGTCGGTGCGGACTGCCGGGGCTCCTTCGGCGCAGTGTCGCAGGCGACGAGGACCAGCGCGGCGCCAAGCGGAGCGAGGCAGCGCATGAGACGATGCAGTTGAAGTGGAATCATGT